>DATCRE010000652.1:0-6796 GCA_036569145.1 Cyclobacteriaceae bacterium | reverse complement strand
AAAAGATTATCAGCGTACATGTGAAAAATATAGTTGCCACTATTTTGGAAATGGTGTACATGTATTGAAAACTTTCAACCCGCTCTTTCTCAGCTTGAATAAATACTAATTTATTCTTGTCATAATTGAGCTGATAAGCAGGTAACCTTTTATGGTTTGATATATACATCGATCCACCCAACGCTGAATATACAATGCCTGTAACAACTAAAGGAATAACCAGGGCTTTTGAATTTGGTGTCGTTCCAAATTTCCAGAACATAACCCCGGAAAGAATGATCACAACACCAAAGGCAAGAATCAAGACCGCTTCAAAAATTTCCCCTTTAATCCACGCAGCTGTGCCATTGAATAAGTTCATTGTTAATATATTTTTGAATGAAAACTTAACTACGGATTATAAGGATGGAAGGTGGCCGTTTGGCCAAGTAAAGAAAAACCAAGGTAGCCTCTTAAATATAGTTTGCCATCTTTGATCCAGGCTTTGCATTTGTATGTATCACCAGAGGGTGGGTTATAAATCGCACCATCAGTATATTCTTCACCATCCCATCTCAAACCTGTTAAGCTTATAATTCCGATTATGTTTCTTGAACGTAATTTTTGGTCAGGATTTTCAGTATCTTTTTTGGAGGTCTTTCCATCACTCTCAACAATTTTGTTACCCCATAATAACTTAGCCTGATATTCATTTCCGGATTTGAAAAAATCCATTCTAACATCTTTCTCGTCAGATTCCCACTTGCCAACAATAGCATTTTCTGTTTGTGCTTTAACATGAATCACAGCAGCTGTTATTAGCGCAATAGTGATATTTAAGATTTTCATATTTTTCTATATACTTTTAAGTGTTTGTATTTACTGGCTAATCGAAAGCTACATTTGACTCATTACAATGCCATCAAATAATCGGTCTCCTAAATATGTTCTCATCCAAACCATTGGCTTAGCAAACTTCCCAACCCTGTAGCGTGTCTTAGGATTATTACTGCGCACTATTTTACTTATCGCATCTGCAATGACTGAAGGTTTTGAAGAACCATTTCCTTGTGCAGCTTTTTTAGTGCCTTCAATTATTTTGTTCATCATGTTTGTATAAACACTTAGCGGAGAAATCTTTGAAAAGTTGTCTATCAAAACAGAACCAAACTCTGTTGAAATAAAGCCTGGCTCTAATACAACAACTTTAATATTGAATTGCTTCAGTTCCAATCGCAAGCAATCACTCAGGCCTTCAACGGCATGTTTGCTGGCATGATACCATGCACCCATAGGAAAATACATCTTGCCTCCCATGGAAGAAGTGTTAATGATCAAACCAGATTTAGCATTGCGCATAAAGGGAACTACCTTTTGTGTTATAGCTGCCAGACCGAATACATTTACTTCCATTTCTTTTCTGGCTTCTGCTAACGGAACATCTTCTACTGAGCCATAAAGACCGTATCCGGCGTTGTTCCAGAGCACATCAATTTTGCTTTCCTTTTTAATGATAAAGTCAACAACATGCTGGATATCTTCTTCATTCGTTACATCCATTTGCAATGGATGACCTCCTAAAGATTTTAAGTCCTGCATCTGATCAATTCTCCGTGCAACGGCATACACGGTGTGACCTTCATTGATAAGCTTTTTGGCAGCTTCTTTGCCCATTCCTGAACTTGCACCTGTGATTAAGATTACTTTTTTCATTTTCTTCTTTTGTTTATGGTACAAATTTCGATTGATGATAACAGAAGAGGTTAATACAAATGCGGGATAGTTGTATACTTATTCTCTTTTGTAGTACTTGTTGGTGTTTTTTCAGACAGGTAAGAATCAGAATAGTTTTCCAGCTAATGACGAAGCGCTGTGGCTGCACAACAACATCACTCAAAAGATTACGTTGATCTTTTAGTGATGAAAAAAAATCTTAGTGGCTAACTGTTATTTTTAGAGATATGACGAAGCGCTATCTCATTATTGACGAGTTTGTCGTGAAGACATTACTATAATCGTTGAACGATGTTTTGATGATTAGAAATTAAATCTCTCAATACTATTCTTTATTCATAAACAGTTCAACAATGAGCTTGTCAATCAATTGATGATTGGTGAGTTCAATTATTATAATCAGGATAATAAGAGCAGAAAGAAGAATGGGCAGGTAATATGAAATGCTTTTCTTCTCTTCATTGTTTGCTTTGTATTTAAACTGAACGGTATCAGAAGTTTTCATATTCTTAGTAAGCGTTTAGGGTTCACTTTATAAGATTATTGATGATTGGCAAAACTGACCTGCGATAACCACATCCTGTCAGCCATAAATGAATTTACCTAAAAATTGCTCCTGACAGAAAGAAAAATACTGTCTTTATTTCAGAATACGTTTGAATTACACCCATACACAAGCAAAAAACACCTGATTTCTTTAACCGGTGATGTACTTGAAATTTATCAAAACCTATATTATCCCCGGGAACTCTATAGAGAAGAGCCAGCAAACTTTGATGAAAGGGGCTTACTTAAATGCTGACTAATCTCTAATGCAATGCTCCATCCTGGACAGTAACATTTGCTATCTGATTAACAATACGCTTCTGCCCGATCAACAGTACTAACAGCGAAAGAAATCCTAACCCTGTCAACAGTGCAACGATAGGAACACTATCACTGGTATTAAACAATCCAACACCTGCTGAAGCCAGGCCTGCAATACCCAATTGAATAAATCCGATTAATGCGGAAGCGCTTCCTACATTTTTAGTGAAGGGAGCAAGGGCAAGAGCCTGCGCATTGGGATTAAGTATACCAATGCATACAAGAATTATAAAAAATATGATCAAGGTAGATACGAGTCCAAACCAATTGTAATATGAACCTGTTAAAAATATAGCTGATGTTATAACCTGACCTATCAGTGCATTTCGAAAAATAGTCTGGCTTGAATATTTCCGTGAAAGAAATCTGTTGAGCTGACTGCCTCCAATAAAACCTACAGACAACAATGCAAATAATCCACCATACACTTCCGGACTTACATGAAAGCGTTGCATAAAAATTACAGGCGAGCCTGCAACATAGATGAACAACGTTGCAAAGGATAATGCACCCGCGAGACTATACGTATAAAATTGTGGCTCTTTTAAAATGCCTGCAAAAGTTAAAATCATAGGTTTGGCCTTTAATGAAATTGTTGGATCAGCCTTACGTCCTGCAGGCAAAAAGAGAAATGCAACAATTAGAATTATCAAGACCAAAATTGCCAATACAACAAAAACGGATTGCCATCCAAACCAAACAGTGATGTAACCTCCGGCTGTTGGCGCCAGCAAAGGAGAAACGCCAAGTATCAAAATCAACAGTGAGAAAATATTAACGCTTTCTTCTACTGGAAAAAAATCTCTTACCATAGTCATGGCAGCAACCATGGCAACACAACCTCCGAGTGCTTGTAAGAACCGAAATACTACTAACGTTTCTATAGATTGTGATTGCATGCAGCCGATGCAGGTTATGATGTAAATAATCAATCCGGTATACAACGGCTTCTTACGTCCGAAACGATCGAGCAACGGACCATAGAGTAACTGGCCCAACGCTATTCCAATAAAGTAACTTGTTACCGAAAGAGAAATTCTTGCAGGCGTAGTGTGAAAGTCTGAGGCAATCATTGAAAATGCAGGAAGATACATATCAATGGAAAAAGGACTCACTGATGTTAGTGAACCTAAAATCAAAATGATGATTAAATTTCGTCGACGATTTTTTGAAGGCAGTTCGTTGGTCATGTTACTTTTAAAATTAAGTGCTTCATCAATGTGAAAATCTATGCGATAGACCACACATCGTCTGAAGGAATAAAGAGATAAATAGTATCACCTAACGTCAAATCGGACTGATCGGTTCTGACGAGAATAAAATTATCCCCGATTTCTATTTCCAGTTCTAAAAAAGCCCCGAAGAAAGTCCTCTTAACAACCTTGCCTTTAACCTGATGCTCACCTCGCGTTACAACTTTAATTTGTTCTGGACGCAGAAATAAATTACGATCATTTTTTTTACCACCCACTGCTTTGAAAACGGGATGAGTTGGTGTGATCAAATTATACTTACCAAATAACCCCGCTACATATTCACTCACGGGTTTTGCATAGATGAGTTCAGGCGCACCAAGCTGAACAACGTGTCCGTCTTTTAATACTATTATTTCATCGGCCCATGAAAGTGTATCCGTAGGATCGTGCGATACGAGGATGCAGGTAATCTTCAGCTTATCTCCTATGTTACGGATAACTGTCTTCAGAATATTTTTATGAATCACATCCAGGTTTGAGTACGGTTCATCCAGCAATAAAAGTTTGGGTGCGCCAATGAGCGCACGCGCCATGCCTATACGCTGACGTTCTCCACCCGAGAGCTGATCAGTTTTTCTTTTAAGAAGATGTGTAATGTGACAGATCTCAAAAATTTCATCAGCAGCATTCGAGGAAAGATGATTGGAATAGGATAACACTTGCTCTACGCGCAAAAATTTTGGCAACTCAAAATACTGCGACAGGTATGCTATCTGCGGATGGCCAGCCACCAGTTTTTCATGAGCGCCTTCTACCCTCTTGTTCAGAAAATAAATCTCACCGGCATCAAGTTGTTCGAGTCCGGCAATGAGCTTTAAAAGCGTACTCTTACCCGATCCTGTTTCACCAGCAATAACAAGCTTCTGAAGTTTTTTCTGATGAAAACTAATATCACTGACAATCGAACCGGTGTCATTTGCTTTGCTGATTCCGGCTACGTAGAGTAATGTCATCTATGGTTTTTAATTTTATGTAAATTACACGTTGAAATCTTAAAAGATCAAATAAAATAAAATCTTAGATTTGTTATATGATAAAGAATCTGTCCATCAGGAACTACAAGTCAATAAAGGAGCTTGATATAAATACCACCCGTATAAATGTTTTTATTGGTGAGCATAACTCAGGAAAAAGCAACATTCTTGAAGCTTTGGGCTGGTTTTCAATTAATGTACTGGATAATCATAATTTCCCTAAAGTTTTCCGTTTTAAAACGGCTACTGATTTTTTCTACGATTTTGATTTAACACAGCCAATAGAAATTAAAACTGATAAATTAAACTTACTCATACGCTATGCAAAAGATAAGAATGGGGCTCTGTTAAATGAGTTGGAAGGCATAGTTTATTCTTCAACGTCAAAGATTGATCCAAAGATGGAAGCTGATTTTTACAATTTAAATAATCAGCTTTCAAAATATCATGCCTTTAGGCTCTCGTTTAAGGGGGAATTGAATATGATATTTAGTGATCTTGAATCATTTTTTAGAGCCTATATTTTTAAAAAAATAAAATCCTTTGACAACAATTTTCGCCCCTTTCTTAATCCTCCATTCGGAGAGAATATCCCATCATTATTAATTTCAAATAAGAAGTACAAGGAATTAGTAGGAGCAATTTTCAAAGAAAAAGGTTTCAGGTTAATGTTAAAACCAGATGAAGGTGATATTAATATGGCAAAGGATGTTAATGACGAACTGTATTCATATCCTTATACCTCTATATCAGAAACCCTTCAGCGAATTATTTTTTATACACTGGCTATTGAAAGTAACAAAGATGCTTCAATCATCTTTGATGAGCCCGAGTCTAATACATTTCCGATGTACACCAAGCAACTGGCTGAACAGATAGCTTTTGATAAATCAAATCAATACTTTATCGTTACTCACGACCCTTACCTCCTGAATTCTCTAACAAGCAAAACTCCAGTTGAAGACCTTTCAGTATTTGTTACCGAAATGAAAAATTACCAGACAAAAGTTACAAAAGTTGAAACTAAAGATTTATCAACTCTTATGGACAAAGGTGCTGACATCTACTTTAATCTCAATAAACTTATCAGCAGCAACTAATGCGAGAAATTGTACTTGAATGCAAGCCGGATGAAGCCTTGATAAAAACACTTGGATATGCGCGGAAGATGATTATGCATCAATCGAGCAGAGGTGAAGTTATAAATTATTTAAAAAATAATCCCGACGCCATTGGTATTATAGACGATGATCCTGGATCAGCCAAGCCAACTTACTTTTCAAAATTTCAATCTGAAACAACGGAGAAGTTCAATACTGAATCATATTGTATTCCTAAACTTCAAACACGACTTATCGTTATCAAACCCCGGCTTGAGGAGTGGATACTAAAGCGGGCTGCTGAATCTGGAATTGATACTACGCAATATTCATTACCTAATGATGGACATGAACTTCATAAAATTATAAATACGCGTCTACCAAGGTTTGAGGCTATGATTAGAGAGATGCTCTCTAAGAAGAATGCTGGTTTACTGCATCTAAAAGAATTAATTGAAAGGAAACCAAAATAAGTTCTTACTCCGGCAACTTATGTCCCCTGCCAATGGCCACTTTCGGATTGTCATACGTGCCCGTTACATGAAACGGAATTCTGAGTTTTTCGATGGGCACCAGTTCAATCTGAACAATGTAACGTATGGCTCCATTAATTTCGCTTACACCTTCAATGTCGGTATTAAAGCCCGAGAGTTTGATGGAGAATGGTTTCACAAAAAGCCTGTTGTTTCTGATCTCTGATTTGATCAATAAATCACGCAAGTGAGGATCATTCATTTCTTTTTTCCTGGCCGCTTTGCTGATCTCTTCAAAGATCTTCATGCCATTAATCTGGGCATTGGCAATCTGCACTTCACCTCCACCAATAAGTGTTTCTGTTTTGGGTATCATATCCGAAGTAAGTTCTCCCTTCAGTTTATAATCTACT
>DATCRE010000651.1:0-21828 GCA_036569145.1 Cyclobacteriaceae bacterium | reverse complement strand
GCGCGAGCTTGAGCCTATGATGATCCGTTATACAGAGCCAAAAAATTATTCTCATTTAATTGTAAGCACAGCCGATGCAAACCTTCTTGACGTAAATAAATTTATGGAGAAGAAGTGGAAGGAAGTATTTCCGAATCGTCTTTACAACGGCAGGTTGTTGAAACAGGAATTATCAGAGTCAACAACGGTTAATAATAATATCATTAAGATGTTTGTGTTTTTGGGTGTAGTAGCATTGATGTTGTCAGCTACGGGCTTGTTCTCATTAGTGTCGTTAAACATTATTAAGAAAATGAAAGAGATTGGTGTTCGCAAAGTATTGGGAGCATCGGTTACTAACATTACCAGAATTATAAATACAGAGTTTATTATTATTCTCGCGTTGGCATCCATATTAGGATCAGTGTTAAGTTATTACATGGTAGATTCTCTGATGGATAGTATCTGGGATTATTATCAAGGTACTAATGCATTAACGTTTATAGCATCTGTTGCATTGCTGTTCTTTATTTCAGGATTAACGATTGGCTACAAAGTTTACAGTGCAGCAGCAATGAACCCGGTGAATACATTGCGAGTGGAATAATTTGTTTTACGAATTTTAAATGATGCTGTAACATTTATAGAAAATAAGGCGTCACACCGTTATCCAAAAAAATCTCGTCTATGTTAAAGAATTATTTTACTGTCGCTATCCGCAATATTCTGAAATACAAATTCTTTTCAGCTATTAATATTTTAGGAATGACAATAGGCATAACAGCCTGTCTATTCATTGTCATCTATATAGCTGATGAACTTAGTTACGATCGTTTCCATGAAAAAGCAGATCGTATTTATCAGGTTGGTCTTCATGGCAAGATTGGTGGTCAGGATATTCGCACGGCCAATACTTGTCCGCCATTGTATGCGGCATTAGTGGAGGAAGTACCTGGCGTTGAGGAAGCAACACGTGTTGTACCCTTCTTCGGGCAATGCGTTGTTCGCAGCAATGAAAAAGTATTTATAGAAGAGAAAGTTTTCTTTGCCGATTCTAATTTCTTCAGCTTCTGGACGTTCAGCATGCTTGAAGGTGATCCTAAAACAGCATTGCAAGAACCAAACACCGTTGTGCTTACCGAAAGCATGGCAAAAAAATACTTTGGTAGTGAATCTCCGATAGGAAAAATATTGGTGATCGGCAATGATAACAAATCATATAAAGTCACTGGCCTCACACACAACTGTCCAACGAACTCACACTTTAAATATGACATATTGTTGTCGAGTCAATCATCCGACAATCTTAAGTCAGGCATCTGGTTAAATAATTATCTCTTCACGTATTTCGTGATTAACAAGAATGGATCGATACCTGCAATCGAAAAAAAGTTTGATGATCTTGTTGTTAAATATGTAGGACCTGAAGTTGAAAAATTTATGGGCATTCCATTGAAGACCATGAAAGAACAAGGTGGCGCGTATGGATATTATACAACGAAGCTTACCGACATCCATTTGAAATCAACATCACAGGGAGACATAGAGCCGGGAGGAAATATGATGTACGTTTATTTCTTTGGTGGTATTGGTGTATTCATTGTTGTTATAGCGTGTATCAATTTTATGAACTTGTCAACAGCACGTTCTGCAGGTCGTGCAAAAGAAGTTGGCTTGCGTAAAACATTGGGATCATTGCGTGGCCAGATGATTGGTCAGTTCTTATCAGAGTCAATCATCTATAGTTTTATTACGGTTGTATTGGCTGTAATACTTTGTGCTATTCTGCTGCCTTATTTCAATCTTCTCTCAGGGAAAGAATTAGGCATGCGTGCACTGGCTTCTGCTCCTGCACTGGCAGGGTTAATAGGCCTTGTGCTTATTGTTGGATTAATCGCTGGCAGTTATCCTGCATTCTATCTCACATCCTTTAATGCGGTTGAAGTATTGAAAGGCAAAGTTCGTGCTGGCATGAAGAGCAAAGGCGTTCGCAGCGTATTAGTAATTGCTCAATTCGCGTTGTCAATCTTCCTGATAATTTTCACAGCCGTAGTATATAAGCAAATTAACTACATGCAGAATCGCGATCTGGGCCTGGATAAAAATAATGTATTGATTCTGCACAACACAGATCGTATAGGAACAAATGCTGTAGCATTGAAAAATTCCATTGATGCAATAAGTTCTATTGAATCGTCAAGCTATACTAACAATACATTCCCTGGTGTTAACAATACAACTGTCTTCAAAGCAGTAGGATCAGAGCAAGATCATATCATGGGAGTTTATTATGCGGACTATGATCACTTCGACCTTATGAAGTTTGAACTGAAAGAAGGACGTTATTTTTCGAAGGACTTTCCAACAGATTCAACAGCTATCTTAATTAATGAAGCAGCCGTGAAAGAATTTGGATACACCAATCCATTAAAAGAAGAATTACTCTTCAATGATTCGAAACCTGAGCATTTAAAAATAATTGGCGTGATCAAAGACTTTAACTTTGAATCACTCAAAGATCACGTAAGACCTATCTCCATTCGTTTGGGTAAAACAGCTAATCAGTTAATGATCCGATATAAAGGCAATCCAAAAGAAGCCATCGCTAACATTGAAGCAGCCTGGAAAAAGCTCGCACCTAATGAACCTTTCGATTATAAATTTCTTGATGAAGATTTCGACAGACTCTTTAGATCTGAGCAACGGATGGGAGATGTGTTCACCGTATTTTCTGGCTTAGCTATTTTTATTGCAAGCCTGGGATTGTTTGCACTCGCTGCATTTACATCTGAACAGCGCACAAAAGAAATTGGTATTCGCAAAGCGATGGGTGCATCGGTAGTAAATCTTACGCTGTTGCTCTCAAGAGAGTTTACATTATTAGTGCTCATAGCTTTCATTCCTGCAGCAGCAGTAGGTTGGTATGTTTCAGATCAATGGCTTAATGATTTTGCCTACCGCATTAATGTAGATCCTTTCATATTAGTGTGGAGTGGTTTTGGTGCCATTGCTATTGCGTGGCTTACGGTGAGCTACCAGGCCATAAAAACAGCGTTGTCAAATCCGGTGAACTCGTTGAGGTATGAATAAAAAACAGTGTTTACGCTATCAAAAATCAACTTTTTTTGCTCCAATATTAAGTTTTTGTTAAGCTGTTCATTCTGCTATAACATTTACCTACTTTTAGTTCTAGTCAAATTGATTATATGGAAAAGAACAAAACATCAAAGAAAGCTCTCCGGGGTTTGATAAACGATTCAGTGAATGAAGCGCTTGGCAAGTTAGAACTCCCAAAGGCCAGCAAAAAAGTAAAGAAGGCTATCAGCAAGAATTCTAAAAAACTTGCTACGATGTTTGCCGACATTATTAAACGTGAAACGAAAAAGAAAGCAAAAACTGAAAAGACACTTACTTATGTTGAAGATGTGTTGAAAGGCAAGAAGAAAGATAAGAAAAAGAAAGCAGTAAAAGCTGAAGGTTAGTTCTTGATTTCAAGTTTCAGGCTTAATCAATCTGAAAATTTGGATAGAAGAGCCATCTCATAGAAGGGATGGCTTTTTTGATTTCAGGAATTTTCCATTAGGAAAATCCTCTTATAGTTGCAAGTTGCTTCATGTAAGCATTGCTGTCGAATTATTCTTATTTTTTATCTTTGAAAGGTATGATGTCTTTCATTGGCAAGTGTTTAAAATCTTGATGAATTATATGTAAACAACAATCAAGGATAGAATTTATTTAAAATGGTTAGATCAATAATTATAACACTCCTGTTTTTAACAAATTTATCATATGCTTCAACGGTTGGGGATACGACAATCATAAAGAAACATTTGAAGGTGCTAACTAAAACTTCTACGTTCCGTAACCACAATAACATTAATCAACTTAATAAGACCGCAGGTTACATACGTTCTGTTTTTACGCTTTACTCAAAAAATGTATCTTATCAGGAATTCAAAGTCAGTGGATTAACTTATAAAAATATTATAGCATCCTTCGGAATGGAGAATACTCAACGAATCATTATTGGTGCTCATTATGATGTATGCGGCCAACAACAAGGAGCTGATGATAATGCTACAGGTATTACCGGCCTTCTTGAGTTAGCGCGAATGTTGAAAGGAGAGAAGCTTAAATACCACGTTGATCTGGTAGCTTATTCTCTAGAGGAGCCTCCTTATTTCCGGACACAGAATATGGGCAGTTATGTTCATGCAAAATCTTTAGCAGATGCTAAAGCTCAGGTTTATGGGATGATCTCACTTGAGATGATTGGGTATTTCCGAGATGAGAAAAATTCGCAGTCTTATCCTGTTGAAACAATGGCGAGTGTTTATGGAACTACCGGTGATTTTATTACACTAGTAAAAAAGGACGCGAATGCAGGAAAGTTTACAGACACATTTTGCAATGCATTCAAATTGACGAAGACTATCAAGACTGAAATATTTTCAGGTCCACCTTCATTACCTGGTATCGACTTCTCTGATCATTTAAATTATTGGAAATTTGGCTTCAGTGCCTTTATGATTTCTGATACAGCATTTTATAGAAATAAAAATTATCATTCTTCTTCGGACACCATCGAAACACTTGACCTGAAGCGCATGGGAAAGGTAATCGATGGAATTTATAAAGTATTAATATCTTTTTAGCACAACTTTTAACTTTTAACTTTTAACTTTTAACTTTTAACTGAAGCCATTCGAATATTGATATGTTCATCAGTATCAAAAGCATTCCATAAAACATATCTTCCAATGGAATGGTACCGATACGAATGTCAAGATTCTCGTGATTGTTGTACCACACTACTTCGCCTTCAATGAATGATCCCGTAAGGATGCCATTAACAATAAGAAAAGGTATTAATGTAATTAGAAAGGAAAAATAAAACCGACCCATGTACGTTGGCTTTATTTTAATCGTAAGGTAAGCCAGAAAGATTGCCAGCATAATAAACGTAACAGACGTATACCACTTCTGGAGATTTAATAATCCTCCGATCAATAAAACTCCAATGAGAATAAACGATAAGGTATTGTTTTTTGAAAAGATGTCATGATTTTTAAAAGCGTAATTCAGGACTTCGTATGTGAACACGCAGGCATACGGAATGCAGAAGAAGAATAGAACTTCTTCGATAGGCAAGCTGAAGAAATAATAACCTGTAATGTATGCAGGGTTAAATCCCCAGACGCCGATTCTTGTAAAGATTTCATCCCATACAATAAAGATGGTAGCAGTAATTAAAGTTGACCATCCCAGAAACTTCCATTTTTTATAAAAGGGTGCTTTCGAATAAAAGCTTGAGATGAACGGAACAATGACCGACAACAGATCTATGGACAGGTATAAATATTTTGAGTTCAAGGTTACTGTGTTTCTTGTCTGCTATTCTTCAATTCAAATTTCTTTGGTTCATATTTTTTGGGAGCGATTAAAAAACCAAAGGCTTCGCATCCTTCTTTAGTATGCTTGCTGTGATGAATGTAATGAGCGTTAATGATACGTTGCAAATATTTGCTTCTCTTCTGCGGACGCCACCTGATGCGCTGATGAACAATAATATCATGAAAAATAAAATAGAATATGCCGTAACAGAGTATGCCAGATGCAACGGCCAGCATATAAGGATTATAATGTATATAAGAGAAGTAAAAAAATAATACGATAGATGGAATGCTAAAAACCACAGCAAAGAGGTCATTCTTTTCTATAGCATGATTGTGAATAGTGTGATGTGATTTGTGCCATGTCCACATAAAGCCATGCATAATATATTTATGAGAGAACCAGGCTATAAATTCCCAGAACAGAAATGTACCGATAGTTATAAGTGCGCAGGCAATGATGATTGAGATAGTCATATCAGGCCGAATACTGCAAAGCGAATTCAAAAATAACATTTACTTCTCGTGCAACAAAAACAGTTACCTGATCATTCACCGATTGACAAACATTAACGGTTAGTGTTTAAAGCAGCTTTGTACGTTTCAAGAACACGTTCTCTTGCAAATTTATGATCGACAATTGGTTTTGGATATTCAGGCGTATCTATTTCAGGAATCCATTTTTTAATATAGATTCTTTCGGGATCAAATTTAATTGTTTGTAAATCCGGATTGAAGACACGAAAGTAGGGAGCGGCATCACAACCAGAGCTTGCAGCCCACTGCCATCCACCGTTGTTGGCAGCGAGATCGAAGTCAAGAAGCTTTTGAGCAAAGTATGCTTCACCCCAACGCCAATCGATGAGCAGATGTTTGGTGAGAAAACTGGCAACAATCATGCGTACACGATTATGCATAAAACCTGTTTCATTAAGTTCGCGCATACCGGCATCTACAATAGGATAACCTGTTCTTCCTTCACACCAGGCTTTGTATTCATCCATATTATTACGCCATACTATGTGATCATATAAAGGTTTGAATGCCCGCATTTGCACATGGGGAAAGTGCCAGAGAATCATTTGATAAAAATCACGCCAGATTAGTTCATTCAACCAGACCTCATTTTTCTTTTTTGCTGTCTGTGCAAGCTTGCGTATGCTTACCGTACCAAAGCGAAGATGAATGCTGAGTCGTGTTGTTCCGTTAATGGAAGGAAAGTCACGTTGCTTGTCATACTGCTCAACGATAGATTGTTTGATCTCGCTGTCAGGAAATTGTAAATCTTCTGTAATTGAAAAACCCATTTCAGCAAGTGTTGGTATTTTAAAAGGCTCAATCTTTTTAAAATTTTTGAAATAAGATTCAGTAGGATAACTTTTTAAAAAGTAGGCATTGAGATTAGCTTTCCACTTTTTACTATAAGGCGTAAAGACAGTATAAGGATTACCATCATCTTTCAGCACTTCGTCTTTTTCAAAGATCACCTGGTCTTTAAATGTTTTAAGTGTTGATCCCTTTGCTTCCAGAATGTCATGAACTATTTTATCACGTTCGCGTGCATAAGGTTCATAATCATGATTGGTATAAACAGCTTTCGGATTAATGTTTCGATATAATTCAACAGGATTACCATAGAGCACTAACAGGGTGCTTCCCAGTATTGCCAGTTGCTGATGTAAACTATGAAGTGTTTGATGAATGAAAGCAACCCGTTTATCTTTTTTGTCTTCCAGCCTTTCGAGAATAGCAGTATCAAAAATAAATATGGGGAGAACGTTTTTGTTTTCTTTCAACGCATGGTAAAGTCCTGCATTGTCATGAAGACGCAGATCTCTGCGAAACCAAAAAAGAGTTGTCGATTTATCAATGATGATATGAGGCGAATTCAAAAGATAAAAATTTTAGTTGCTTGGTATAATGATTAATATGTGCAGTTAAATGTTTTACATCGTGATTATAATTCTATTGGTCGTTTAAGATGAGCAATAGCCAGTTTAATTTCTGTATAACTAAAATTATTTCCCAGTGCTTCTTTTAATGGTGCCAGTGGTTGTGTTCCATATTCGCGAATAGCAGATTCAATGGCTTTTATTTTGTCTGGCGTTACAAATTCACCAATAGACAAATCACCTTTTTCAATAAAGTAAGCTAGGTGTGTTTCAATTGTATTAAGACTAAGATTGCGAATGGTAGCTATCTGGTGAATAGTTTTGCCGGCCTTGTATAACTCAAGGCTCATAAGTTTGGTATCCGATAGTTTTTCGGTCTTTTCCTTTCGTACTTGTTTTTGTTTTTTGAGGTGAATTCTTCCAGTTAGTTTTTTTGCTGTGCAATAGTTATTAACAACTTTCCAGAACGATTCACCATATTTAGCAAGTTTCACTTCTCCAAAACCAGAGATCTGACTGAAATCTTCTTTTGTAAGTGGAAGGTATGTTGCTAATTCAATAAGTGTGGCATCTGAAAGAACGATGTAAGCGGGCACGCCTTCATCTTCTGCAATGTTTCTACGCAGTAATTTGAGATCATTAAATAATTCTGTCTCGTAATTCAGCATTGGAGCAGAAGCCTCAATAACTTCTTTGCTTCGTGTAAGCATAACCTGCTCATGACCTCTCAGCACATTTTGACTTTTAGAAGTTAATTGCAGAACCGGATACTGGCCCTCGGATTTTTGTAAATATCCACGACTAATTAATTCAAAGAAATATTTTTGCCAATCGTCTTTGCTGATGCCGGCACCCACACCAAATGTTTTGATGTGCCGGTGTTCTTCTCTTATTTTTTCAGATCCTGATCCTCTTAAGAAATCTATGACATAGCCAGTGCCAAAACGTTCCTGTAAGCGTACAACAGCCGATAGTGCTTTTTGTGCAATGACAGTAGCATCAAACACATCTGTCTTTGTTATGCAGATGTCACAGTTGCCACATTGATCGGGAGCTTCTTCATCGAAATAGTTGAGTAGAAATTTTCGTCTGCAAAAACTTATCTCACCAAAGCTTGCCATCTTCTCAAGCTTCTTCAGGTTGATGCGTGTCTGTGCTTCATTATCCTCAACTACAGCAAAGCTTTTTAATTTATTGACATCACCATAGCTAAAAAATAACAGCGCTTCACTGGGCAATCCGTCACGTCCGGCGCGTCCTGTTTCCTGGTAGTAGCCTTCAATGCTTTTAGGCAAATCCATGTGAACAACAAAACGCACATTTGATTTGTCAATGCCCATTCCGAAAGCGATGGTTGCCACGATAATTTTTACATCATCCTTGAGAAATAATTCCTGGTGTTTGGCACGTTGTTCTTTTTCAAGACCAGCATGGTAGGGCAATGCATGAAATCCTTCTTGCTTTAACTGTTGCGCCAACGTTTCAGTTGAAGATCGTGACAAGCAATAGATGATGCCTGCTTCATCGCGATGGTCGTTGAGAAATTCAATAAGCCTTTCAAAACTTTTACGTTTAGGTTCAACTGTATAACGAATGTTGGGTCTGTTAAAACTGGAGATGAATGTTTTTGCATTCTTCAAATTCAGTTTATCCAGAATATCTCTTCGTGTTACCTGGTCGGCTGTAGCGGTGAGCGCTATAACAGGCACTTCAGGAAATTCTTTTTTTAATCGCGATAACATTAAATACTCCGGTCTGAAATCATGACCCCATTGTGAAATACAATGTGCTTCGTCAATGGCTATGAGTGAGATATTTAATTCCCTGAGAAAAGAAATGAATTCGTTCTCCGTGCGTAACAGGCGCTCGGGTGCGAGGTATAATAGTTTTAATTTATTTGAATGGAGTTGTTGTTTTATGACATCCTGTTCAGGGTATGATAATGTTGAATTAAGATAGGCGGCAGCAATTCCATTAACTTTTAATGCATCAACCTGGTCTTTCATTAAGGCAATCAGGGGGGATATCACAAGTGTAAGACCATTGAACAGTAACGCTGGTAACTGGTAACAAAGTGATTTGCCACCTCCTGTTGGCATGAGCACAAAGGTGTCTTTCCGGCTTAAAACGTGCTGTACAATAGGTTCCTGGTTTTGGCGGAAGGAAGAAAAACCGAATTGTTTTTGCAGTATTTTTTGTGCTTCGGAGATGGTCATAATAAAAATTTCAGGACGCGAAAATCGTGGTTTTTGACCATAATAATAGCTTTTTTATGCAATGTTAACTTAATGTTAAGTCAATGTTAAACTCTTAATGTTAGGGTAATTTTAGCAAGCCTATTATTGCACCATAATTAATCGAAAAATAAGCTTCTCATAAACCTAACGTAATAGTTAACCATCCTAATTTATGCGCTTTTTACTTTTCACGCTTTTTTCACTGGCTTGTGTTATTGCAAATGGGCAGACTACTGATCAAAATTTTAATACATCGCCCCGGGATTATGTAAGTAGAAAATCTTTCTGGACTGAGTTCAACCTGAGTGGTTCTCTCTCAAAAAATGGACGGTGGCAGTACCAAATGGATTATCAATATCGCCGTGCGGCCGATGCAAGCTTTATTAAAGGTGGAGATCACGCCAATATTTTTAAAGAAATGCAGCAGCAGGTATTTCGTCCATGGATTCACTACTGGGCTGTACCAGGTGCTGTTCGCTTATCCCTTTCGCCCATTGGTTATTGGATAACCTGGACTCCTGATGAAGAAATTGCTATCTATCCCAACAAAGATGGTGTTGCCAAAACACACGAAGATGGAACAACGACAGGTCAAAGTGTTTTTCCAGAATTCAGAATTTGTCCTCAGGTAACTACTTATCACAACATCGGTCGTTTCCAGTTTATTCAGCGTTACCGTTATGAGTTCAGATTTATAGGTGAAAGAAGAGCTGCCGATAATAATTCTTCTGACTTTAATAAAGGATATAATTTTGCGCCAACAGATGTAGGAGACCAGTCTGTTGCAAAGGGTTGGTATGGTCACAATCATGCCGGAAGAATAAGATTACAAACAAGGCTTCAGGTTCCTTTGAATCATGCTAAGATGACGGATAAAACTGTATACATAAACATGTGGAATGAGCTGTTTGTGAGTACCGGGAAAACAGTTAAAAATGAAAAGCTATTAAATCAAAACAGATTTGTTGCAATGTTGGGATATCGCTTTAATGGAAGTGTACCAATCAAGATTGAAGGTGGCATTACATACCAGTCAAACTTTCAATATAATATTGGAACTTTCAGAGGTGTAGATTATTCAAAAGCCAACGTTGAAAACAACACCGCTTTTACTGTCTATGTAATCTTTGATGAATTCCACAAGCTTTTTCAAAAGAACAAAGAAGAATCTAAAATTTAAAAGAAATGATCATGAAGCGTTAAGCACTGAGTTTTAACGCTTCATGTTTAAGTATGAGCTTAAACCAATGTGTGTATTCGGAAGGATTTCTCTCCACATCTTGTTGTAGCGTTTTTACATCTACAAACTTCCAGTCTTCAACTTCGTCATTGTTTATAATGGGCTGACCGTCGAAAATGCCAGTGTAAACGTGATCATATTCATGCTCAATCAGGTTCTTATCAAGATTGGTTTTGTAGATAAACTTGTAAGCAAACTCAGTCTTTGCTTCAATACCCATTTCCTGTTTTAATTTTCTTCGGGTAGCTTCTTCTATCTGTTCATCGGGTTGTGGATGACTGCAGCAGGTGTTTGTCCAGAGGCCGCCACTGTGATATTTTTTCCTGGATCTTTTTTGCAGAAGCACTTCGCCTTTTGAATTGAATAACAGAATTGAAAATGCCCTGTGAAGCAATCCTTTTTCGTGTGCTTCAATTTTTTCCATCGTGCCGATGGCATCGTCTCTCTCGTCAACTAAAATCACGTGTTCCATCAGAGCATATTTAATTGATGCTTTAAGAATGAATAGGCCAGGAGAGTAGCTTTTCTACTGCTGGCTATTCTAATTCTATCTTTTATTACATAATCACAGGGTGTATTTTTTATTTTATTGAATAACGAACGATAATATACATACGCTACATAAACACCCAAGCGGGCAGAACGCGGCAATAGCTTTATACCTTTTAAGCCTTCATCAAAATCGTAAGCTATACTGTCTTCAATTTTCTTTTTATTTTCTTCGTTGAACTGATTCATTTCCAATCCGGGAAAATACATACGACCGAGTCCCACGTAGTCGGCTTTTAAGTCGCGAAGAAAATTGATCTTCTGAAAAGCAGAACCCAAACTCATGGCATAAGGTTTCAACTGTTCATACATATCTTCATCGCCCTTGCAGAAAACCCGAAGGCACATCAGTCCGACAACTTCCGCTGATCCTAAAATATAATTGTTAAAGCTCTGTATGCTATGATTTTTTTTTGTGAGATCCATTTCCATACTTTTTAAAAACTGATCGATTAAATACCGATCTATTTTGAAAGTATTCACTGTCTGCTGAAAGCTATTGAGAATGGGATTTAAACTTATTTTTTCATTCAGCGCCAGGTGCGTTTCTGTTTTGAACCGATTTAATAAATCTTCTTTATCGAAATCGTGAAACGAGTCAACAATCTCATCGGCAAATCGCACAAAACCATAAATGGAATAAATAGGATCACGCAACCCTTTTTCAAGACAACGAATGCCCAATGAAAATGAGGTACTATAGGTCTTTGTTGTTATGCGACTACACCGTATTGAAACTTTATCGAAAAGATGCTTCATGCCGGATCAATTTACTAAATGTTTATGTTTTTTACGTAGTTCTGCAGCCACCACTTGTCCTGAAATTAATGAAGGCGGAACGCCAGGACCAGGAACGGTAAGCTGACCAGTATAAAATAGATTATTTACTTTTTTATTTATAATGGATGGCTTCAGATTGGCCGTTTGCATAAGCGTATTGGCCAGTCCATAAGCATTTCCTTTAAATGCATTATAGTCTGCAATGAAATCATTGTGGGCATAGCTTCGCTTGAAGATGATATGTTCACGAATTGATTCACCAATGATTGATTCCAGCCTGTTCACTACAAGATTAAAATATTTTTCACGAATGGCTTCATCATCATGAAGACCCGGTGCAACAGGAATTAGTATCAATAAATTTTCACATCCATCAGGTGCAACGCTGGCATCTGTTTTAGATGGACAAGAAATATAAAATTGGGGAGCTGTTGGCCACTTAGGATCTTCGTAAATCTCTTTGGCATGGAGTGAAAAATCTTCGTCGAAGAACAATGTGTGATGTAACAGATTTTTGACGCGCTTGTTTAAGCCAACGTAAAACAACAGGCTTGAAGGTGCCATCACGCGTTTGTTCCAGTAGGCCTCATCGTATCGTCTTGCAGCGTTTGGCAAAAGCTTTTGTTCTACATGATGATAATCTGCTCCTGCCACAATGTAATCGAATGGATGAAGCTTATTGTCTGACCAGATACCTTTTGCTTTTATACCACTCATCTCTACATGTTCAACCGCACTATTGTAGTTGAATTTTACACCTTGCTTCTCAGCCAGTGTCACCATGCTTTCAACAATTTTATACATGCCGCCCATGGGATACCACGTACCTAATGCCATGTCAGCATAATTCATCAGGCTGTATAAGGCAGGCGTATTTTCTGGTGTAGCACCTAAAAACAATACAGGAAATTCAAGGAGCTTTACAATGCGAGGCTCTTTGAAAAATTTTCTGACATATTGCGCAATAGATTGAAAAACATGAAGTTTAAATATTCCTTTCAACAATTCAGCGTCGGCAAATTCTGTTACTGAAAGACCGGGCTTGTAAACCAGGTTGTTTATACCAAGATTGTATTTGTACTTTCCTTCTTCTAAGAAAGTAGTGAGATGTTTGCTGCTTCCAGGTTCAAGTTCTTCGAATAATTTGCCTAGGGCTTCGACACCCGCGGGAATATCAAGGAAATCATTTTTGCCATAGAAAATACGATAGGAGGGATCGAGTCGCTTTAGTTGATAGTAGTCGCTGGTAGTTTTTCCAAACCGGTTAAAATATTTTTCAAAAACATCAGGCATCCAGTACCAGCTTGGTCCCATGTCAAAAACAAATCCGAATGCCTCAAACTTTCTGGCTCTTCCTCCGGGAAGTGAATTCTTCTCGAAGAGTGTTACATTAAAACCATCACTGGCCAGACATGTAGCTGCAGCAAGTCCTGAAAAACCCGATCCAATAACAGCTATTTTAGCCATATTTTAGTTGAGAAATTTTATAAAGTTAGTGAATTCGCGGTTAAGCAAAACAAAGAATTTCTTTGACCGGTAAGATTGAAAGTGCTCTGAGTTTGGAGAAGACTACATTCTCCTAATTAACCAGAAAAATGGCCATTTTTTAATATGGTGGTCAAGTAAGAATGGATTTATTAAAAGGACGTACTGTGTTATAATTAACCCTTGTCCTGTAGATTATTTTCCATAAATCTGAATTAAAGTTCTTTCAAATTACATTGTCTTGCCACTTTTCAAATCAGGCATCCGGTTTATGCTATTGGCTCAGGTAAATATGAAACGTTGATCAATATTCGGTGAATAGAAATACGCTAAGTATTTCTGATACTAAGAAGGCTGGCGATTATTTCGTGAGCCTCTTTTTATGTGTCATGAATCTCAACTGCATGGTACTATGGCTGCAACAAACACATCGGTTAGTTCAAAACTTAAATATACATCTGACTCAATGCCTGGTATTAAAAGGGAAAGTGCCGGTAAGACTTTTAAATATTTTTACCGCGGAAAAAAAGTGATCAATAAAAACATCTTAGAGAGAATTAGAAAACTGGTAATTCCTCCCGCATGGACAGATGTGTGGATATGCCCGAAAGACAATGGTCACTTGCAGGCAACGGGCTTTGATAAAATGGGAAGGAAACAATACAAGTATCATTCATATTGGAGCAAAAAGAGAAATGATACAAAATTCCATCACCTTTTTGATTTTGGAAAAGCACTCCCGGCTCTTCGGAAGAGATTGCAACGCGATATAAATAAACCGGTTCTTTCAAAAGAAAAAGTGCTGGCTGCTGTGATAAGTCTAATGGAGCAGACCTACATGCGCATAGGGAATTGTGAATATGAAAAACTTTATGGCTCTTATGGTTTGACAACATTGAAAGATAATCATGTTAAAATCAGAGGGAGCGATATTAGATTTTCATTCAATGGAAAAAAAGGCATTCACCAGGCCATAACACTCACCAATCGTCGACTGGCTAAAATCATAAAATCATGCAGGGATATTCCTGGCAAGGAGTTATTTCAATACATAAACAAAAATGGATCTCATGAAGCCATCGATTCAGGAATGGTAAATGACTATTTAAAGGAAGTATCCAACATTGATTTCACGGCAAAGGATTTTCGTACCTGGGCAGGGTCATTGGTAATGCTCAGTGCATTGAAATCTCAAAAAAATGCATTGACTCACAATGAAGTTAAACATAATATAGTTAAAGCTCTTGACGATGTAAGTTTGAAACTTGGCAATACACGAGCGGTCTGTAAAAAGTATTATGTACACCCGGAAATAATAAGCCTGTATGAAAAAGGAGATCTTGAGGTATATCTAAAGGAGCTACAGCATGAGCATACTAATCGCATACATTATCATTTAACCAACAACGAAAAGGTGCTTATGAAAATATTAAGAAAATTCGATACCTGTCGTAGTGTGATGCAATAGTTTTTGCAGGTTTTCAATTGTATCTGCCTCTTGTACAGACTTATCTTTTCTCCAGCGCAAAATTCTTGGAAACCGAACTGCAATACCAGATTTGTGTCGTGATGATTTGTTAATACCTTCAAATCCGATTTCGAAAACAAGATAAGGTTTTACATTGCGAACGCCTCCAAACTTTTGAGTTGTATTTGAACGAATGAACTTGTCTACTTCCTTTATTTCATCTTTTGTTAAACCAGAATAGGCTTTTGCAAAAGGCACCAGATTTTCGTTATCCCAAACTGCAAATGTATAATCAGTGTAATATTCAGCGCGACGGCCATGGCCTTTCTGTGCATAGATCAGGACACCATCAATACTGAGCGGATCTAATTTCCATTTCCACCAATCACCTTTCCTTCGTCCTGTTTGATAATAACCATTCTTACGCTTTAACATAAATCCTTCTGCCACATTCTCTCTCGAGAGCATGTGAAGATCTTTTAATTCTGCCCAGGTAGTAAATTGCAATAATGGCGAGATCCTGAATGCAGGATTCGTTTTGATGTTTTGATAAAGTTGCTCAAGTATTTCTCTTCTCTTTATTTGAGCAAACGATCTTATGTCGTTGCTGTTGACTTCAATAATATCATAAGCAATAAATACAGCCGGAGCTTCCTGTAAAATCTTCTTTGTTACATTCTTTCTTCCAATTCGGGTTTGTAAAATATTAAAGGGAAGCGGCCTGTTGTTTGCAAAACATAAAATTTCGCCATCAAGCACAACGCCATCGGGCAGGAGATCCTGAAATATTTTGAATTCAGGAAATTTATCCGATATAAGTTCTTCTCCCCGAGACCAGATGTATAGCTCATGGTTGCGACAAATAATCTGAGCACGAATACCATCCCACTTCCATTCCACCATCCAGTCTTCCGCAGTTCCAAGGTCTTCAACCTTTCCTTCCATAGCATAGGCCAGATAAAAGGGATAAGGCCTGGAGTTTTTATCACCTGTATTTTCAGCATGAATAAGATCGTTAAACGTTGTCTTAAAAGGATCCCAGTTTCCCATAACACGATGCGTAAGTACAGTAGCCTCCATGTGAGTAGCTTCACTTAATGCCCGGATTACCAGCGTTTGTGATACTCCTATCCGAAAGCTACCCATCATTAATTTATTGAAGACAAATATTTCTTGTGGTGAAAATTGCGTCCATGCATTAAGAATAAATTTCTTCTTCTCTTCATCCGATAATTTTTTCAGATCAACAAGTTCATGAAACCATTCTGAAAGAGTTTTAGATGAGCTCGATGGATGATCTGGAAGAAGTAAAGAAAGAGTTTCAGCCATGTCTCCCACATTGTTGTAACATTCACGATAAAGCCATTCCGGAATTCCGGTTGCTTCAAGAGCCCAGTTGTGGAGGTCTGCTGTTTTAATATTACTGGGCGGCCTCCTGCCAGTAAATAAAGCAAGTGCCCAGATTTTGTCTGCGTCAGGTGCTGTTGCAAAATATGAACTTAGCAGTTGAACTTTCTCATTCGTTTTATTGGTGCGATCCAGCTGAAGAAAAAGGTTTGCAAAATTTTTCATGATAGTGTTCCATCTGTGATAATTTCTTCTTCCTTGCCATAATTAGTATTTACCTTCTCAGCATAGATACCCTGCTCATTGAGCCATCGGGCATATACATCAGAGTAGCCATGGGTTACATAAACTTTTTCAGCTCCTGTTTGATTAACGACTGTATTGAGGGCGTTCCAGTCGGCATGATCTGATAAAACAAATCCACGATCTATTGCCCGGCTATTCTTGGCCGCACGAATAGCCATCCAGCCTGAACAATAACCAATGGAGTACCAATCAAATCTTTTAAGCCACGATGAATTAAGCGATGAGGGTGGTGCTAATATCAACGCTCCTTGATACATCTTTCTGGGAATATCATCTCCAACCACAGGAATGTAGGGCAATGAAAATCCGGCAGATCGAAGTCTTTCATTTACATTAAAAACTGCACCATGAGCAAAAACAGGATCGCTAAAGGGCTGAAGATTTTTGATAAGTCTTTGCATTTTACCTAACGCATATCCCATGAGTACAGAAGTCTTACCCTGGATTTTATTTTGTATCCACCACTCGTTTATTTCATTGATTACTTCAGATTGAGATCTCCACTTGAAGACCGGTAACCCAAACGTTGACTCAGTGATAAATGAATTACATTTTACGACCTCAAAGGGTTTTGAAAAATGATCATCTTCAATTTTGTAGTCGCCACTAGCAACCCATACATCACCTTTTTGTTCAACTCTTATTTGAGCAGAACCAATAACATGACCAGCGGAATGAAGCGACATTTCAACTCCGTTAATGAAAATCTTTTCGCCGTAGTCTACTAACTGAAGAGAAATATCCTCGCCAAGTCTTAATCGTAGAATTGCTGCAGAATCTTTGTGAGCTAAATAGTGCTTGCATCCCCGGGTTGCGTGATCGCTATGCGCATGTGTTATAATAGCGTAATCTACTTCAGTCCATGGATCTATATGAACATTTGCTGTCGGGCAGTAAATGCTTGACGTTGTAAATTTCAAAAGCGAATCACGGTCATTCATCCAAAAGATATTTAAAGCTTAACCACTCAGAACAAGCGCAATAAATAATGAATGTTATAAACTGTATTTTAAAATGGGTCACGGTGAAAAACCGGATAGTATTTCTTTTATAAAAGTAGCATTGTAAAATGCTGCATCGATAGTATTGTTGAAATATAAATATACATCACTGTTATCGCTCAGGTGCTGCACAACTTTCTGAGATTCGTGCGTAAGATATTTTTCTGAATAACTTCCACTGTACTTTCCATTTGTGCCATGAAATCTTTTATACACAATGCTCATACTTCCATATTGTTCAGGAGGAACAGAGCCAGGCATGTCGTGCATTACAATTGAAACGTTTAAAGATTTGCAAAGACCTTCAACATTCGTGGTATACCAACTGGCATTTCGGAATTCAACACAAATATGCCACGGATGATGGCGTTCAAATTTTTGAATTCTGGTTATAAGAGTCTCTAACGCTGGCAAATTGTCTATGGTTAGAGAAGGCGGTAACTGAATGAGCAAACATCCTTTTCTGTCGCCAAGATTATCAGCGGCAGTTAAAAAACTTTTAAGCTTATTTAAGTCGTAAGCCAATTCTTTTTTGTGTGTTATTTCGCGCCATAGTTTCACAGAGAATTTAAAATTCAGGGGAACATCAGCCGACCAACGTTGAAACGTAGACGGCATTGGAACGCGATAGAATGAACTGTTAATTTCCACTGTATTAAAAATGGATGAATAATAAGCAAGCCTGCTATCTGCTTTATGGCCTTCAGGAAAATTCATTTTGCTAACAGGTAATACTATACCGCTAGTTCCAATCCGGACTATTCCTTGTTTTTGCATTTACGTAATAACTTTATCCAGCCATGAAACTATAGCTATCAACACTGGCAGAAAAAGTATGCCAATAGCAAAACATCTTTGCTAGTACATTTAACAATCATTAAATTTTATAGCAGCATTGGTACAATGGATACAGCATACAAACCAAATTAAAATCATAGCTACTTTATCTTCTGACTCCGGGAGAAAAAGCCATAACGTGCAGTTAATTCCATACTGAACGAATTTACTTCTCCCTCTGGAAATATCTTCTCGTTTATCATTTTTAGGTTCGGATTATGTAAGACAACAAGGATGATATTTTAGTGATCCTTAGGTGACTGAGTAATTCTTAAAGGGTGCGTATATTTCTCTACACCTATAACAGCCTGACCATTAACTTTTTCATATCTTTAATTTTATGGATGACAGCGCATTAATAGAAAGAGGAAGAGAGTGGTTTGCTGGTCGCGATTGGATACCTTTTTCTTTTCAGCTTGAAGCCTGGCACAAATACCTGGACGGAGAAAGTGGATTAATTAATGCGCCCACAGGCAGTGGAAAAACTTACTCGCTTCTGATGCCCATCATGCTGGAGTTCATTCGTAATAATCCGAAGTATAAATCAAAGAAGAATAACGGCCTGCAGGCCATCTGGATTACTCCCATTCGTGCATTATCGAAGGAGATTGAATTATCAGCTCAGCGATTAATAGAAGGTCTTGAATTGCCCTGGAGAGTTGGCGTACGCTCTGGTGACACCTCTGTTAAGGAACGCGAACGTCAAAAGAACAAGCCTCCTGAATTATTGATTACAACACCAGAGAGTTTGCATTTACTATTGGCACAGAAAGGCTACAACGAATTCTTCAGCGAGTTGAAAGTGGTAGTGGCTGACGAGTGGCATGAGTTGCTTGGCTCAAAGCGAGGCGTACAGGTTGAACTTGCTTTATCGCGATTGAAATCTGTGAGTCCTTCGCTTAAAGTGTGGGGCATCTCTGCAACGATTGGCAATATGGATCAGGCCTTGCAAGCATTACTCGGCAACTATTATAAAACCGGAAAGTATAGCATTGTTAAATCCGACATTAAAAAGAAGATCGAAGTAGTTTCAGTTATGCCTGATACAGTTGAAGTACTACCATGGGCTGGGCACTTAGGTATTCAACTATTACAAAAGGTAATTGATATTGTAAAGCAAAGCACCACAACACTCATCTTCACCAACACACGATCTTTTGCTGAGATCTGGTATCAGAAAATGTTAGATAAAGCACCCGAGCTATCAGGTCTTATAGCGATGCATCACGGTTCCATCAGCAAGAACTTACGCGATTGGGTTGAAGACCAGTTGCACGAAGGAAAACTGAAAGCCGTTGTATGTACTTCAAGTCTTGATCTGGGTGTTGACTTTCGTCCGGTGCAAACTGTTATACAGGTTGGCGGGCCTAAAGGTGTTGCCCGTTTTCTTCAGCGCGCGGGTAGGAGTGGTCATCAACCTGGTGCTGTAAGCCGAATCTATTTTGTGCCAACACATTCGTTGGAGTTAATTGAAGCTGCTGCCATTCGTGAAGCCATTCGCACCAATGTCGTAGAAGACAGGCTACCGTATTTAAGATCGTTTGATGTACTGTTGCAATACATGATTACGCTGGCAGTTTCAAATGGCTTTGAGGCTGATAAAATTTTGGAAGAGATTCGGGGCACTTTCAGCTTTGAATCAGTGAGCGATGATGAGTGGTCGTGGATGTTAAACTTTATAACAACAGGTGGTGATTCTTTGCAAGCTTATGATGAATATCGGAAAGTAGTTATTGAGAATAATATTTATAAAGTAGTGAATCGCACAATGGCTATGCGTCATCGCTTGTCTATAGGCACCATTGTTGGCGATAGTTCTTTGCATGTAAAATATGTTTCAGGAAAATACCTGGGCACAATTGAGGAGTACTTCATCTCACGACTTAAACCCGGCGATGTATTTTGGTTTGCAGGTAAAAGCCTGGAGTTGGTTCGTATAAAAGAAATGGAAGCTCATGTGCGCAAGAGCAATCGTAAATCCGGCGCAGTGCCGTCATGGCAGGGAGGACGAATGCCTTTATCATCACAGATGAGTGAACTCATCCGGAATAAAATAGATGAAGTGGTTAATAATACCGTGCATGATGAAGAGCTTCGATTTTTAGAACCTCTGTTTGCCTTGCAACGTGAACGATCGTTGCTTCCATCAAAAAAAGAATTTCTGATTGAGTACCTGGAAAGCACAGAAGGTTATCATGTTTTGATGTATCCGTTTGAAGGACGTTTTGTTCATGAAGGCATAGCGGCGCTGGTTGCTTATCGCATTGCTAAAATTCAGCCTATTACTTTTTCAATTGCCATGAATGATTACGGTTTTGAATTGCTTTCAGATCAACCGATACCTATTGAAGAAGCTGTAGAAACAAATCTGTTGGGTGTTGATCATTTAATGGAAGATATTCAGGCAAGCATTAATTCTACTGAGATGGCACGACGTAAATTCAGAGACATCGCGGCAATATCGGGTCTTGTATTCAAAGGGTTTCCGGGTAAACCGATTAAAGACAGACATCTTCAATCATCATCCCAGCTTTTCTTTGAAGTATTCAACGACTTTGAAGGACATAATTTATTACTGAGACAATCCTTTGAAGAGGTGATGGATTTTCAACTGGAAGAGGTGAGACTTCGAAAGGCGCTGCAACGCATTTCAGGACAAAAAATAATCATCAAACAAATTGATAAACCTTCTCCGCTGGCATTTCCTATTATGGTTGACAGACTTCGCGAAAAGCTTACTACTGAAAAACTGGAAGACCGGATAAAGAAGATGAGTCTGTCCTGAATTGAACATTAAAAAAGCCATGACAACTTCTTGTCATGGCTTTATATTTTTTATAAAAAATTCTCCTTAGAAAATTGCGCGGAATAGAAGGAATAATGTTCCTGCCATGATCATTACAACGGGTAATGTAAGGCACCATGCAATTACAATATTGCGAATGGTATTTGATTGCAAATTTTTAATACCCTTGCTGGCAACCATGCTTCCGGCAATACCTGATGATAATACGTGTGTTGTACTTACAGGCCATCCAAAGAAAGTAGATCCGCCAATGGTAATAGAAGCTACAAGTTCAGCACTAGCTCCTTGTGCATACGTAAGATGTTCCTTACCAATTTTTTCACCGATTGTTTTTACAATACGCTTCCATCCAATCATCGTTCCGATACCTAATGAAAAAGAAATCAGGATGATAACCCATGATGGAGAATAGTCTGTTAACTTTCTTACGTTCTTTAATTCTTTCGTGAGCGTTTCTTTCTCGGCTGAGCTAAGTTTCAATTCTTCTTTCTTTAAGAGATCATTAAGA
>DATCRE010000650.1:0-22507 GCA_036569145.1 Cyclobacteriaceae bacterium | reverse complement strand
TCTTTTGCAATATATAATCCCAAACCAGAGCCTTTTGATTTTTGTGTTCCGCGAAAAAACATGGTGAATAATTTTTGTGTTACTTCAGACGGCATGCCTTCACCATTGTCTTCAAAGTGTAATAATAATCCTGTAGGTTTTGGTGTGGAGTATATTTTAATCAGTCCCTTATTGCCAGGTAGGTGTTTTTGATATTTTATGGCATTGGTGAGAATATTGTTAATGATCATTTTTAAACGAGCCATATCCGTTTGGAGGATGTAGTCATGCAACGAACTCGTGTCTATTGTTACACCTTCAATTCCTTCAATATAATTTAAGCTTTCGATCATCTCTAAACAGAGTGCTTTTATGTTTATCGATTCGATAACCAACGGTTGTCTTCTGTTTCGGGAGTAGTCCAGTATTTCATTGATGAAGGTGTCGAGCTTCTTAACACTGAATTCAATTTTACTAAAATAGAGATGATGATCATCAGGCAATGAGTTGATCTTGCTTAAGTTTACCAAACCTAAAATAGATTTAAGTGGCGCACTCAAATCATGCGAGACGCTATACGCAAAACGATCCAGTTCTTTATTGGTGGTTTCAAGTTCTTTGTTTGCCATTTCAAGTTGATACAATTGATTGACAACTCTTCGCTCCACCAATGTTACATCCGAAATTACCCGGCCTGTAATCGCAGAAAAAACATAGAGTAAGCTAGTACCTAAATAGATGTTAATAACATTGTCTTCAAGTGTATAAGGACTATCCACCATTTTAAAAGTGATAAAAGGAACGATGTAGGTTAAAAAGAAAATATAAGTGTTCGTAAGTATAGCAAGCCCAAAGCCATAACGTATAGCAATGTAAAGAGAGAGCACACCATAGATAAACCAGAATTTGCTAAAGGAAATGGTGAGGCTTAATATTAGTATGATAACATAAACGATAATGATTTCAATTTTTTGTTTAGACTGAATACTTATCATTTCGGGTGTGACAATTTCTTTTTCTAATAGCAAACCTTTCCTGGCCATGATTGGTGTGATATAATATAGCACCGGCAATGTGAGTCCGAAGTTGGAAATAAACTCACCAAGAGAACTTCTTACAAACGTGTATAGAAAATCATCTGCTGAGCGTTCACCTGTAGTGATGAAGGCGGCCTCCAGCAAAAAGATTTCAGTGACCAATGGTATTGTAATTCCTAAGATCAAAAATGATGTAAGCGTATTGATATTGGGCAGCCAGTATTTTCCTTTATCCTGCCTGGTAAAGAGTTGCCACGATAAGTAAATGACCAATGTTTCGGGAATAGCAAATACGGGCCATAAATACCAGGGGCCAACATCCCAAAGATGAGCGCTGATGATTGCATTTATATACATGGCAGGTATTATTCGTTTTGGACCCCACCAGTTTATAAGCACGATGCCTATACATGTAGGCAGATAAACAAAAGCTCCACCAGGAGCATATTTAAAAATCGCAGAGACTTCACTGCCAATGTGAATAATTAAAATGGGCACCACCCACGTCCACCACGGGAGTTGATTTTTTTCGCTTGAATGTGAATAACGATTATTCATCAACACGTAACGCTCGGGTCTATATTAATAATCATGAAGGAAACACCTGTCATAAAGTTCAACCATAAAGACTGATCCTTGCCTATATCAAGATACCAAAATATTTAATGGCAATGAAGTTAACTTTTTAGATGCTCCGCTCTTTCGATAGTTATAAACACAAAAGCCACCCAATGCATTGGATGGCTTTGTGTTGTAAGCTTTTATTTTTCTTTAAACAGAAACTTTATCTTCTTCTTTTGAATATGCTTCTATTGGCAAGCAGCTGCAAACCAGGTTACGATCACCATAGGCATTATCAACTCTGCTAACGGATGGCCAGAATTTAGATTCTTTTACAAAGGCCAGTGGATAAGCTGCTTTTTGTCTGCTGTATGGCAGAGTCCATGCATCGGCTGTTATAACGGCTGCAGTATGTGGCGCATTCTTTAATACGTTGGCAACTTTGTCAGCTTTGCCTTCTTCTATCTCTCTGATTTCATTTCTGATTTCAATCAAGGCGTCGCAGAAACGATCAAGCTCTTCTTTGGGCTCGCTTTCCGTTGGTTCGATCATGAGCGTACCTGCTACTGGGAAAGAAACTGTTGGCGCGTGGAATCCATAGTCCATCAATCGCTTTGCGATATCTTCTACTTCAACACCAGCCTTTTTAAAATCACGGCAGTCAACAATCATCTCGTGCGCACAGCGACCGTTAGTACCTGTATATAAAATTTTATAATGAGCACTCAGGCGATCTTTAATATAGTTGGCATTAAGGATTGCCATCTTCGTTGCATTGGTTAAACCTTCACCACCCATCATGGCAATGTATGCATATGATATCGGCAGAATGCTGGCACTTCCCCACGGAGCAGCCGATACAGCATGGATTCCCTTTTCACCACCTGTTGCTACAACAGCATGACCAGGCAAGAAAGGTTTAAGTTTATCATTTACACAAATTGGGCCCATACCAGGACCACCACCACCGTGTGGTATACAAAATGTTTTATGAAGGTTAAGGTGACAAACATCGGCACCAATGTTAGCAGGCGATGTTAATCCCACCTGGGCATTCATGTTAGCACCATCCATGTAAACAAGTCCACCGTTGGTGTGAATGGTCTCACAAATTTCTGTGATCGATTCTTCAAACACGCCATGTGTAGACGGGTATGTTACCATCAGGCAAGATAAGTTGTCTTTGTATTGTTGTGCCTTCGCCTTCAGATCAGCTACATCAATTTTACCTTCTTCGTCTGATTTAACAACAACAACTTCCATTGCTGCCATAACAGCACTCGCCGGGTTAGTGCCGTGAGCTGACGCAGGTATCAATGCAATATGACGATGTCCTTCATTACGACTTTGATGATAAGCGCGAATAACCATTAGGCCTGCATACTCACCTTGCGCACCACTATTGGGTTGAAGTGAAACACCTGTGAAGCCTGTAATTTCTTTTAACCAGTTTTCAAGATTGGTAATGATTTCCTGGTAACCTTTTGTCTGACTGGCAGGAGCAAACGGATGGAGTTGCCCGATTTCAGCCCATGTTACAGGAACCATTTCGGCTGTGGCGTTAAGCTTCATGGTACATGATCCTAATGAAATCATGGAATGCACCATCGATAAATCTTTATTCTCCAAACGCTTCATGTAACGAAGCATTTCATGTTCGGAGTGATGTAAGTTGAATACAGGGTGAGTAAGATAAGTTGATGTGCGCACCAATGATGCTGGCCATGTAACAGATTGCCCGTTGCTTGATGAAGCAACGACTTTTTTCTTTTCCGCAGTGGCAAACACTTCAACTATTTTATTGATGTCGTCAACAGAAGTTGTTTCATCAATGGAGATGGCAACATGATTGTCAGTAAAATACCGGAAGTTTAATTCACATTTTTCTGCTTCACGCTCAATAGCTTTTGCATCGGCAACAGCAACTTTAATAGTATCGAAGTAATGCTCGTTAACTTGTTTGAAGCCGAGTGCTTTCAAATTACTTTCAAGATTCTTGGTTAAACCATGAATTCGTTTTGCAATTTTCTTTAGTCCTTCAGGGCCATGATAAACGGCATACATACCCGCGATAACAGATAACAATACTTGTGCCGTGCAAATATTTGATGTTGCTTTCTCACGACGTATATGTTGCTCGCGCGTTTGCAACGCCATGCGATAGGCAGGATTGCCGCTGGCATCAAGCGATGCACCAATGATACGTCCTGGCATCTGGCGTTTGTATTCATCTTTGGTTGCAAAGAAAGCAGCATGTGGGCCACCAAATCCCATCGGTACACCAAAGCGTTGTGAAGATCCCACAACAACATCAGCACCCATTTCGCCTGGTGATTTTAATAAGAGTAGACTCATCAGGTCAGTGCCCACGACTACTGCTACTTCTTTTTCGTGTGCTGAAGTGATGAATGCAGTGTGATCAGTGATAGCACCATTGCTATCAGGGTATTGAACATAGACACCAAATAATGAAGCGTCAGTAATATCAAGTTTGTTCATGTCGTCAACAACGAGTTCAATGCCGAGCGGATTAGCACGTGTCAGCAACACATCAATAGTCTGGGTGAATGTATTACGATCTACAAAAAAACGTGATGCTTCTTTCTTGTTGCCTTTACGTGAAGCGTGCAGTAAGTGCATGGCTTCTGCGGCTGCGGTTCCTTCATCTAACAGGGATGCATTGGCTATTTCCATACCTGTCAGATCAATGATCATGGTCTGGAAATTAATCAGTGCTTCTAAACGACCTTGTGCTATTTCAGCCTGGTAAGGTGTGTAGGCTGTGTACCATCCCGGGTTTTCAAGAATGTTACGCAGGATAACGCCAGGGGTAATGGTGTTATAGTATCCCGCGCCAATGAGTGATTTATAGACTTTGTTTTTAGATGCCAGCTTCTTGAATTCATTCAGGAACTGAAATTCTGATTGTGCTGCTGGCAGGTTCAGGGCTTTCTTTAGCCTGATAGAGGCAGGTACTGTCTGTGCAATCAGCTCATCGACCGATGAGGCCTTTACTACTTTCAACATCTCCGCTACCTGCTGCGCATCAGGCCCAATATGACGTGTTTCGAATTTTTCGGTGTACAATGAGTCTATATTCATCGATTTTACTTGTTTTTACGCGATTAGAGCCCGAAGGCCGAACAATTGTAAGGGTACTTAAAATTGCCACAAATGTAATGGAAACCATTACAATTAACAGGCAGATGTGAATAACATTTTAGGGGATAACTAAGATTTCAGACAGACTTTGAATGTAAGAGAATTCATTAGATAAGGCTACGGGTAAAAAGTCGTTTCACTGAATGGGAAACGTGACAATGAACTCACTACCCTTTCCAAGTGCTGACTTTAACTCGATGCTTCCATTTAAACGGTCAACCAAGGTTTTAACAATAGCGAGACCCAGACCATTAGAACTCTCTCCGGCAGTAGGCTTGGCACTAAGCTTCTTAAATTTTTGAAATAATTGTTGCTTATCATCATCTGAAAAACCGGGCCCATGATCTTTTACTGAGATCCAGACATCATTACTTGTTTTTCCTGCCGATAGAAGTATAGTTGAGTTACGAGGCGAGAACTTAATAGCATTTGAAATCAGATTATCAACAATACGGTTTAGATAATCTTCATCAATGGTAAGTGTTTCGTCTGCAAGCTGAGCCAGATCGGTCTTCAACTGAATATTTTTTAGTTGAGCAACCTGTTGAAGTGATTCAACTCTCTTAAGCAACGTGCGATCTACCTTAACGCTTGAGTATGTTGGTATAATGTTTTCTTCAAGCATGTGAGCATCGAGCACATCTTTTATAATGTCAAGTTCGGCCTGTGTTGCATCTTTTATAATCTGAATATACATCCGCTGTGTCTCTGTTAACGAGTTCTCCATTTCCAGCAGGGATGAAACACCTTTAATACGATTCATAGGTGATTTAAGATCATGTGCAACAAAGCTCATGAGTGTATCTTTTTCTTTGTTAAGATTAAACAGCTCCTGGTTACGTTGCGATAATTTTTCGTTTTGACTACTGATCTCGTTGCGCTGTAGTTCAATAAAATTATTTTGTGAGCTGAGTTTTGTGTTTACTTTTTTTCGTGCACGAAGATTTCGCCACTGAAGCAAACCTAATATGGTGGCGAACAATACGATAATTATTAAAATGTAATTCTGAAGTTTCTGTTGACGAATAGTAGCTTCGTTTATAGAGCTGTTTGCTTTTAGCAATTCGTTCTCACGTTCTTTTCTTTCAATTTCAATTTCAAATTGAATGCGCTCTACCTGGCGGGTAAGATCAAGGTCTTTAATGGAATCTTTAAGAATAAGATATTTGTTATAGTTCTCCAGTATAGCTGTTTTGTTATTTCCTTCTTCCGACAATCTCCAGAGCCAATAGTAGCTATCCATTTTAGAAGTCATGTCCTTGGTTCGCATCGCTACTTTGAGAGCAGCATCAAAATATTTCTTTGCCTCGGCAAGATTTTTCATGTTGAATTTTATCTGTCCCATTGTCAGATAAGCCTGAGGTAGAATTAATACATTGTCTTTTTTCAGAATAGTGTTTAATCCTTCCTCACACATAAGTTCAGCCTTTTTTAAAAGACCTTTGTTCAGATAGCTAACGGCAAGATTTGTTTTTATTTCGGCCAGGTTTATTTCATCGTGAATAACATGGCCTGCAGAGTCTGCCCGTAATAAAAATTCAATCGCTTTATCTTCGTCTTTCTTTGTTTGATAGAGGCGTCCGGTCATGACAAAGGCAGCCATAATGTCGCGAGTGTTATGAAGAGCCAGACGCATTTCAAGTGCTTTGAGATAATGACTTTCAGCTTTTGCATAATCATGCTGTATCTTAAAAAGATTAGCGAGGCTCTGATAAGTATAACATAATCCTGATGAATCTTTCAGTACTTCAAAAATCGGTAATGCCTTTGTGTAGTATTCATACGCTCGGGAAAGCAATCCTTGTTCAAAGAAAAGTCTGCCAAGATTAATGGTAGAATAGGCATGCTGAACAGAATCACCGTCACTAACAGAAACTCTGAGAGCCTCGGCATAGGCCTGAAAAGCAAGTAATCTTTCACCTTTATGATTGTATGCTACGCCAATGAAGTTTGATGATTTGGCGAGCCCTTTTTTTAAGTTAAGTTTCTTTGCTAATGCCTGCGCTTGTTTTGCAAAATGGATTGTGCTATCAGGATAAGATGCCCGGTACTCCCATGCCAGATCATTTAATAAATCAAAGCGCTTATTTCCGGTTGAAGACTTGAGCTGCGTTTTGATACTGTCAATAAGGTGAAGGTTTTGGGCCTGGCCAGTTAAAGCACAGCACAGAAAAACAATCAAGAATGGTAAGCCATGATGTAGTCTCAAAACCCAACGTATTTGAAATGCAAATATGTATAAAAGAAAAGTTAGTTTACATACCTCTCAACAATAACGACCTCGTCACGAAAAGTTACTACTTCTGATCAATTATAAATCTGGAGAATTTTACTTTGACGAGATTACGGATTTTGTCATGCAGGAGTTTTTAACTAAGGTTTACCGGGTGTTATGTAAACATCTTCAAATACCCCATCATTCACCTTGTAATTACTGAAAAACTCGCTCATCTTTGAAAGATTAACCAACTGAGATATCGAATGAAAGTAAAGTTACTAGCTCTTATCTGTGCGTTCGCAGGCATTGCACGCCTTCATGCGCAAGACCCCGCCATACAGAAGTATGGAAATCAAATTACCCCTTCCGATCTGAAAGAATATCTGTCCATCCTGGCTTCTGATGCCTTTGAAGGTAGAGAAACTGGTAAACGCGGACAGAAGATAGCGGCTGCTTTTGTCAGCGCTCACTTTCAGGAAATAGGTTTGACAGCACCTGTTAATGGTAGCTACTATCAGCCCGTTGAATTGTATACCTCTATTCCGGGTGATACTTACGTGATGACAGGTAAAACACGCTTCAATAACTTCGGAGATATTGTCTACTACGGCACTGCCGATTCTGGTGGTGAGGTTACTGTACCTGCTGTGTTTGTTGGCACAGGCCGGCCAGAAGATTTTGAACAGGTTGTCGTTCAGGATAAAGCCGTTCTTATTTTATTAAAGGAGGAGGTAGACTATCAGGCACCAGTGACACTGGCAAAAGAAAAAGGTGCTCGAATGATATTTTTCTTTCATCAGGATGTGAAAGAGTATGAAGAGATTGTAAGCCAGCTAAAGGCTTACACTTCAGGAGGCACAATGTCTACCAAAAAACCTGATGGTAGTAACGTAAAAAGCAAGGGCGTATTCTTCATTGCACCAATCGTAGCCGAAAAGATTTTGAACTTGCCGTTGGATAAGATCAAGAAAGCTGCTGATGAAGATCCTAAAAAGAAAGCGTTGAAGAAACTGAAGCCTAGCGCTGTTCAATTTAAAACAGCTAGTGAAGTGAAGACACTTCGCACTGAAAACGTTCTTGGTTATTTAGAAGGCTCTGACAAGAAAGATGAACTTGTAATTGTTACAGCGCACTACGATCACATCGGTAAAAAGAGTGGAACAGAAGGCGATCTGATAAACAACGGTGCAGACGATGATGGATCAGGTACAGTATCTGTGATGGAAATTGCCAAAATTTTTGCACAAGCTAAGAAGGATGGTAAAGGTCCACGCCGTAGCATGTTATTCATGACTGTTACCGGTGAAGAAAAAGGATTATTGGGTTCCGATTATTATACTCAGCATCCCGTGTTTCCATTGGAAAATACTGTCGTTGATTTAAACATTGACATGGTTGGTCGTCGTGATGCACAGCATAAAGACAGTGCCCCTTATGTATATGTTATCGGTTCTGATAAACTCTCAACCGAGCTGCACAACCTCAACGAAAAAAATAATAAGACTTACACCAATCTTATTTTTGATTATACATACAATGATCAGAACCACCCTGACAGATTGTACTATCGCTCTGATCACTGGAACTTCGCCAAGAATAATATTCCTATCATCTTCTATTTTGATGGTATCCACGAAGACTATCACTTGCCAAGTGATGAAGTGCAGAAGATAGAATTTGATTTATTAGCTAAGCGTGCACAGTGTGTTTTCTACACAGCCTGGGATATTGCTAACCGAGATCAACGTATTGCGGTAGATAAGAAGTAGATTTTGTTTGATGGTTTTTCAAGAAAAGTGAGTTTACAAAAACTGTAAGCTCACTTTTGTTTTCTAACAATCTATGTAGGTAATTTTTTTATTCTGTCTTTCAATGTCTGATCAGAAATATTGTCCTGTTCTGACTTAACATAAATTGAAACAAGATATACCTTAGATGATATTACTCTTACGCAAGTAATTATTCTGGCGCCTCCACTTTTACCTTTTCCTTTAGAAGTGATAGCCATTCTATTTTAAATGCACCTTTTCCTAATGGCGTTCCCTGATTTGGATCGTTTGATAATTCTTCAGCAAGTAGGGCAATGTCGTTTTTGAGTGAAGGATAACGCTTGGCAAGACGTTTAGCTTCTACAAGAAATAAAGGAGTTGCTTCGACCTTAAAGCTCATTCAGTAACTTCTTAATTGAAATGGATTTAATTTCTCCCTTTTCAATCTGGTCAACTTGCTTTAATCCTTTAAGAATTTTAGAGACTCGGGGCCTTCTGTGGAGACGTTTTTCTTTTCTTTTCCTTTGCTTTTTTCAAGGCATCTGTAATCTTTTCCCACTCGTTCAGAGGAACAAATACGCCCACAGGTCTACCCTCCGCATCGTAAGTATATTGAAATGACATAGGACTATTGAAAACAGTACCAAATATCTGAATTTTTGCTAAGAGTTTGAGCATCAAGTCTCCTAAATCGAATATTGGTATTGGCCTTGAAAGTAATAAGAACCCATCTTAACGCCTCTCCCAAAAGATACCCATTCAAAATGTTCCTTTCTTCCCTAAAACCGCTGTGTTTGTAAGGTTAATTTCCTAATTTTCGCCCCCGAAAAAGAAACCTGCTTTATGTGCCCTTTCGGGGATTTTGATTCAGGCATCTACATTACATCAACATTTAAATACTCAACAAAATGAGCGATCAGAAAATCAGTATTAGCGGAGGCAAATTGGTAGTGCCTGAGAATCCAACAATTCCTTTCATTGAAGGCGACGGAACTGGCGTTGACATCTGGCCAGCATCACAATATGTTTTTGATGCAGCCGTGCAAAAGGCTTATAACGGTAAACGCAAAATTACCTGGAAGGAAGTATTAGCCGGAGAAAAAGCTTTTAACCAGACTGGCAACTGGATGCCCGATGAAACAATGGCCGCTTTCCGCGAATATTTAATCGGTATTAAAGGTCCGCTTACAACTCCTGTTGGTGGTGGCATTCGTTCGCTTAACGTAGCCCTTCGCCAGGATCTTGATCTTTATGCTTGTGTTCGCCCTGTGCAATGGTTCAAAGGTGTTCCTTCACCTGTAAAAGAGCCTCATAAAACTGATATGGTAATCTTCCGTGAAAACACTGAAGATATCTATGCAGGTATCGAATTCCAGGCTGGTACTGATGATGCCAATAAAGTGTTGAAGTTTTTACAAGACACATTCCCTAAATCATATAAGAAGATCCGTTTTCCAGAAACTTCTGGTATTGGTATCAAGCCGGTATCGAAAGAAGGTACTGAGCGTCTTGTGCGTGCAGCTATTCAATATGCTATCGATCATAAGAAACCTAACGTTACACTTGTTCACAAAGGTAATATCATGAAATTCACTGAAGGTGGTTTCCGTGATTGGGGATATGCCCTTGCCAAGAGCGAGTTTGGTGCTGTTGATTTAGATGGCGGACCATGGCAGGTAATTGAAAAAGGTGGACACAAGATCGTTATCAAAGATTCTATTGCCGATGCTTTCTTACAGCAGATCTTGTTGAGACCTGATGAATACTCAGTAGTAGCAACGCTTAACCTTAATGGTGATTACATCTCTGATGCACTTGCTGCTATTGTAGGTGGTATTGGTATTGCTCCGGGTGGTAATATTAACTACGTAACAGGTCACGCTATATTTGAAGCTACACACGGTACTGCACCTAAGTATGCTGGACAGGATAAAGTAAATCCTGGATCTGTAATTCTTTCAGGTGTGATGATGCTTGAGCACATGGGCTGGCAGGAAGCTGCTGATCTTATCCTTAAAGGTCTTAATGCTGCTATCGGTTCAAAACGCGTTACATACGATTTCCACAGAATGATGGAAGGCGCTACATTATTGAAGTGCTCTGAATTCGGTAAGGAGATTGTAAAGAACATGTAATCGCTTAGTGATAACAACAAATATTAAAATGCTGATGTACGTTATGTGCATCAGCATTTTTTTTGAGCCAATAGTTGCAGTATTAGTTTTATTCGTACTTAAGTGTATCGACCGGATTCTTTAATGCAGCTCTTAATGTTTGAAAACTGATTGTTGCCAGTGTTACAGATATGATGACTATCGCTGGTATAATAAATAACCATGGCGTTAATGTAATTCTCACAGCAAACGCACTCAGCCAGATATCCATTACGTACCAGGCGCAAGGTATGGCTACCACTGCTGCGAGCAACATAAGTATGAAGTATCCTTTGCAGAGCATCATGATAACTTTTAGTGTAGAGGCGCCAAGAACTTTTCGAATGCCAATCTCTTTAGTACGCATCGATGCAGTGTAAGTAGACAGTCCAAGAAGTCCAAGTGCGGTTACAAGAATGAGTAATGTAGAGAACAGGCCTACTACTTTTCCAAAGCGCACATCAGCCTGATATTGATGATTGTAAAAATCATCCAGGAAAAAATAATCGAAAGGTTGTCCCGAATAAATCTCGGCAAACAATGAACGAATAGCTTCAACCTTTTCCTGTGCGACGGATGCTTTTACAGGAATCAAAAAGAAAAAACCTGCATCTGGATTATAAGGATAGATGACAGGTAACAAAGGATTTTTAGGTGATTCATGATAGAAGTTGTTGACAACACCAATTACACGCACAGTGTCATCTCTGAAAACAATCTCTTCATCAACGGCATCTTCCGGTTTTGAAAAGCCAAGTCTTGCAGAGGCCAGCTCATTAATAAGTACTACTTCTTTCTTCTTACTTTGATCAGTAAAATTTCTACCAGCAATTAATTTCAGCCCCTGCACTTCAATGAAATGCTCGTCAACGCTAATATACTTGTATTGATTAACTTCAGTATCAGGTGCTTTAAGACGTTTTACACTATTGGCATAACGATCAATAGATTGACCTGGCAATATTGCTACATACGTCATTTTTTCAATACCTGGAATTCTTACAACTTCTTTTTTAAAGGAGGATAAATGTTTTTCGTAAAGAGAATCATACACTTCAGAGTCTCGTATCACTAGCTTTTGCTCTACATCAAAGCCAAGCTCCTGATTTTTGAGAAATGAAATCTGTTTGAAAATAATATAGAGACAGCTAATCAACAGGATAGCTGTTACATACGGCACAAGCACCAGTACATTGCGCATAAACTTTCCGGAGGCTGATCCTGAAAATTTACCTTTCAATACATGCGCCGGATTGAAAGAAGACAAAATAAATGCAGGATAGAGACCGGATACAAAACTTCCTGCGACTATAATAATAATGACCCATCTCCAGAAAGTCAGATTTAAAAATTCAAGTTGAATTGCACTGCCTGTTAGAGAGGTAAAGTATGGCAATGAAAAATAAACAATTAGCAGGGATATAACAGCAGCCAATACATTGAGCAAGATTGATTCAGTAAGAAACTGGACAATGAGTTGTATGCGATGTCCACCCAATACTTTTCGAATCCCTACTTCTTTAGCACGCTCAAATGATTTGGCTGTAGCGAGACTTATGTAATTGAGCCAGGCTATAACTAAAATAAATAATGCAATAACAGTGAGATAAAGTACTAACTTATAACTTCCGTTTATTTCAAACTCATCACTGAAATTTGAATGGAGATGAATGCTGGTGAGTGGCTGCAAATGCAAACTCATACGCTGATTGGTTTCTTTTAACCATGCCCCTGTTTTGCTTTCAATAAGCTTTGGAAGTTTTGCTTCCACTGCTGATGCATCACTATCATTATGTAGCTGAACATACGTAATGTAACTATCCCACCGCCAAGGCTCCTCAAGCACAAATTTCGTGGAGTTGAGGTCATACGTTGCAAAGGAAACGATCACATCAAGTTTCATGTGACTATTCTCCGGCATATCCTCAAACACACCAGTTACTTCACACTCATACCGGCCTTTATATGCAATGATCTTACCTATAGGATCTTCTTCTTTGAAAATTCTTTTCGCGGCAGCTTGAGAAAGCACAACAGTGTTTGGTCTTTTAAGTACTTGTGATGCATCACCCTGAATTAATCTGAATGAAAAGACTTTGAAAAAGTCTTCAGAGGCAAAACAGCCATGCTCTTCTTTGTAGCCAACACCATTGTAGAGCATTACCGGCGACGCTTTGTTTATCTTTACATAGTACTCAATCTCTGCAAAAGCATTTTTCATATCAGGTCCTGCCCCTGCACATCCTGCAACCGTTTGTTGCGTTACATTACCTTGATTTACTCTTTCCTGCTGGAGCCTGAATATTCTGTCTTTATTAACATGAAATTGATCATAGCTTTTTTCATAGTTTATGTAAAGCCATAAAAGAATAAAAGCAGATATACCGGTTGCTAATCCAGCCAGGTTAATAAATGAATAGATTTTATTTTTGAGGAGGTTTCTGGAGGCGATAAGGAGGCTGTTATAAAGCACGGGAATATCTCATTGAGTTTAGGTTTGACCAAAGTAGCCATTCCTGACACATCCTTGAAATTTTGAAATGCCAAAAATTACGGTATCATAAAAAATGCTTAGAAACTAAGCGTCACAACGAGTTTAGCAACCAGGTTGTCATTTGCTGAAGGCAGGGAGTAATTTCCATACCGATAAAATCCGCCAGCACCAAGACCAAAATACAGCAAGTCCAAATAATTAAACCGGATCAGATTGGTTACAATCAAACCACTTTCAAAGTAACCTTTCTCCATAGTCTTGAACTCAATATCGTGATGCAGCTTTTTATTTCTCAAATTGCCTACACCCATATTATGAACGAATGCCAGCTCAGGTCTGATATACTTGCTTTTGTTGCCAGTAATTCTTCCTATGTATTGATTGATGAAGAGATATGCATACCGATCTGCTGAGAATTCATACAACCCCATTGTTTGAAAATAATTATTGACCAACAGATTGTTTAAAAATGATTGATCGAACTTCGACCCTTTGCCATTAAACAAAAAAGGATAAGGCACAGCACCATCCATGTTACCCAATGCTAACTGAAAAGTAGTTTTACCTAATCCACGCGTTATGAATTGATGATCAACCCTGGCTTCTACTTTAGTGAAAGTATATTCACCACCCAATGTTCCTGCAAAGCTTCTTGTTAGTGCAAAATTTATCTGCGGATAGGTCATGGATGTAACAACTTCACTCTGCCCGATTTTGACATATCTTTCTTTAGGAGCAAAGCGCCATTGCAAACCCGCTTCAAAAACGGTGAATCGGCTACGAATAATATTTTCTTCAGTGGTAAACGAATATGTATACGCCGGATTTCTTTTTTGTTGTTGTGCGAAAAGTGAAAGCTGTGAGAAATGAAAAGGACGTTCTGTAAACTCCACACGATATTGCTCTATACTATCCATGCGTGAAGCCATCCAGTTTCGAAGTGATTCTTGAGTACGAGTAGCAACTGCGCTTTTTATAAAGTCAGCTTTGCCTGGTTCATTGATGTCTTGCTTGTAAGAAATTTTAATGTAAGCTTCTTTTCGTTTACTTAAATTAATCTGGAATCCGCCACCATACTTGAATGCCTTGTCTTGTATACCATAAGCGCCATAACCTTCAAGCATAAAACGTTGCGATAGTTTCTCACCAGTCTGAAGACCAAATCCAAGTCGTGCTGATTCATACTGATTGAATTGTATTAGCTGATCGATTGGTATATAAAATTTTCCTGCTCTGAAGCGACCAACAAACAAACCTTCTATTGCTTTAAACGCAGCTTGAAACACGGGAAGTTTTTCACCAACACTATCAAGCACGCGAAAGGTACCAGCTTCTTTTTTATCGAACTCACCAATACGTGATCTGTTCCAGAAGATTGAATCGCGTCGGTTAGCCAGTGGAGCAAACTCTATGTTTGCTAATCCAAATTCTTTTTTGTCGATCGTGTTATCATCAATCTTGATATTAGTGATATAGCTGTGACTTACATACTTTAATTTTAGTCCGCGCATCATGAACTCTTTAAATCGCAGCTCTGAATTTAATTGCACCGGAAACCAATGTCCATTTACTTTTTCATACTTCTGTTGAATGAGGCTTTCAACCAATACTTTGTCATCAGCTGGTTGAGCGTGTACAGATTGTATAGCATAGCCATCAGTAGAAATGTAAAGCTGTCCTTTTAGTCCTTCAAATACTCTTCCAGGTAACGGTTCAAAAGAGATTACATAAATACTATCGGGATATTGGTAAAGTGTGTCTTGTAATGTGAAATCATATTTTGTTGTACTACTCGGACTCAATGGACTAAGATAATCCTTATCAAACAAGTGAATAAAATCTTTGTAGAATGAAAGCGGTTGCAAGTCTGTTGCCAGGAATGCAAAGAAAGGATCTTTAATTCCGGAGAGATGATTACCCAACACAACTTCTTTGCTAAGATCAGGCTTAACATACTTGCGCTCGGTATAACTCTCATGCATGAAGAGATGATGCGTGCGAATGTATTGTTTGAATTTTGCCGAATCATCTTCTGGTTTAATCTCTGTTGTATCTGGATTAAGGAGCGTACTGTATAATTTATTATAAGAGTTATAAGTAAATGAAGATATGTTGTCGGGATCGTGCAGCGGTTTATTCTTTGTTGCTGTGCGAATAATTCTGAAAGCAGGATTATCATTTGGCCTGATCACTATCTCATTTAATTGTGTAGCTTTTTCTTTCAGTTTTATCAACAGTGAAGGGCTATTATTATTCAGTGTTATTGTTTTTGTTTCAAAACCTATAGAACTGATAATAAGAATGGAATTGTTTAATGGAGCAGTAAGTTCAAAATGTCCATCAATATCAGTAGTGGTTCCGGTGTTTGTATTTTTGATGACGATGTTTGCAAACGCGAGAGGCTCTCTTGTAGATTCATTAATAACTTTTCCCTTCACACGTACCTGGGCCGTTGCCTGCAGTGTTAAAAAGAAAAATACTATCAAGAAAAAACTTTTCATTCAAAAATGCCTTCCTCATGAAAAGATACGCGTTGGGAGTTAATAAATGAAATAGTTGACACGACCGATCTGAGTATTTATACGGAGATGCTTTTCAGTAAATATCATTCTTCGGCTAAGTATTAAACCAGATAAGTGATTGTATACGGTAGATTTACTTTTACTGTCTCGTTTCCTTGATCTGACCGGTGGAAGATTTTGTGAGCTTGTTGACAGTTTGAATCATTTATGAAATTAGTGGCACTTATTCGGAAGCATAGCATTGTTGTTCTAATCGCCTTTGTATCCATATTATTGATTGTGAATGTAGTGTTGATCTTTCACAACAAGAGTATAATAGTAAAGAACAACAAGGTTATGCATGAGTCTGAAGAAATATCATATCAGACTAACCAGTTGGTAAGCTATACCCTGCATAATTTGGATTTGGGTATACGTGCATACGGTATTGTGAAAGATGAGACCATGTTCGGTCCTGCCCAGGAGGCCATTGGTCGTCTCGATGAAATATTCGATAACTTAAACACAGCATTAGCTGCGCATGGATATGATGTAAGTTCTGTAGAAGATTTGCGTAACACGTATCATGGCTATGTAGATTTTGTTATAAAGATGAAGGAAGCTGTAGCAATAGATAGTATGGGAACCTTTCGGAAAATGTTGGGAGAGGACAGGGGTCTTCAGGTTTTTCTTCACTGGAATGACATAGGAACCAAAATAATAAATTTTGAAACGGATTTGAAAACAAAGGCAGAGGCCGAATATCAGTCTGCTGTAAACAATAATCTTTATCTGCAGATTGTAATTCTTTTAATAGGATTGCCAACGTTGGGTTATATCGTTTTTAAAATCCGGAACGACGAGAGCATGCGGCTAGCATTGATTACTGAATTGGAAGAGAACAACCGAAAATATATTTTTAATCCAGGCACTGCATTAGAAATTAATAATCCGAAACAGATTATTGAGAACTCCATTTTGAATTTTCAGCAGGCCAGCGAGTTCATTGAGAACATTTCAGATGGTAAATATACTGCTGAGTGGAAAGAGCTTAACGCAGAGAACCTGGCGCTTAATGAAACCAACCTGGCAGGTCGACTTACGAACATGCGCGAACAGTTGAAGCACATGAAACGTGAAGAAGAACGAAGACTGTGGACCAACGAAGGACTTACCAGATTTTCTGAAACTGTGCGCAATCATCAGAACAACCTTGTAGAATTATCGAATGAAGTAGTAAGGTTTCTTACACGATACATGAACGCGCAACAAGGTGGATTGTTTGTATTGCGCGAAGAAGACAATGACGCTCACCTGGAGCTTACCGCTTGCTATGCGTTTGACAGAAAGAAATTTATTGAGCGTCGGATTGAAATTGGTGTTGGATTGATTGGGCAAGCATATCTTGAAGGAGAAACAACATTGCTTACCAAAATACCTCAAGGATATACTTACATAACATCTGGCATGGGTGAAGCAACACCAGGATGTCTTGTGATCGTTCCGATGAAGTACAATGATAAAACCGAAGCGATCATTGAAATTGCTACTCTCGAAAAATTTGAAAATTATCAGATAGCCTTTCTGGAGAAGGCAGGAGAGTTTGTAGCCTCAGCGCTGCAGAGTGTGCGCACTACCGAGAAGATGCAGGAATTGCTTACAGTTTCACAGCAGCAAACAGAAGAGATGCGTACGAAAGAAGAGGAGATGCGACAGAACCTCGAAGAACTTCAGGCAACACAAGAAGCCATGGTTCGCAAGCAGGAAGAGTTAGACAGGATGCATGAAGAGGAAAGCGAGCGCGCTAAAAAAATAGCAGAAAGTAATCAGCAGGAAACAAACAAAATAATTGAAAAGCTAAAGGCGACTGAAGCAGAGTTGAAAAAATTAAAGACAGGAGGCTTGTAATTTTGGCAAGGTGTTAGGGGATAGAGGTAGACAAAGTTCAAGTCCCTGTCTTATTTCAGTATTGTATTCGCTATTTAAATAAGAAGTCTCATCAGTACCAACGTTTAGTCGGTTGTTGATGAGACTTCATGTTTAATTGGAGTTAATAAGTTCAAAAATCCAGCATCTTCAATGCAGTCAGTGCAGCTTCTTCTCCTTTATTGCCATACTTTCCTCCGGCACGTTCAAGAGCCTGCTTTTGATTTAATGTAGTAAGCACACCAAAGATGATAGGCTTCCTCGACTTCAGGTTTACTTCGGTAATACCATATGCTACTGCCTGACAGATATAATCGAAGTGAGGTGTCTCTCCCTGGATAACACAACCCAGGCATATCACAGCATCAATATCTTTTTTATCGGCCATCCACTGGGCTCCAAGCGTAAGTTCAAAAGTACCCGGTACATTTTTACGAATGATATTTGTATTCTTGATACCATTTGCAGTAAGGCCTTCCACAGCGCCTTCATAGAGAGCCTCCGTTATCTCCTCATTCCATTCGGCTACAACAATGGCAAATTTCTTTTTTGATAAGCTTTTGGTGCTTTTAACTTTTCCTGACTTTAATGGGCCGGCCATAAAAATTTTTATTTAAGTAATGATTGGAAATAAAAAAGGGATAGTAAAATACCATCCCTCTTTATGTTTTCTAAATGCTCTTAAGAATTTGATTCTAAACGAGCTTTATATTTACGGGCATTCTGATATTCTGTTGATTCCCAGTAGTTGGTGATCACTTTATCATAAGCTTCTTTGGCTTTATCGTTCTGATTCAACTTTTCATAAGCCAGCGCAACTTTCATTAAATATGCCGGTGTAAAATATTTGTTGGGCTTGTAATCAGCGGCCTTGCTGTAATAGCTAGCAGCGTCATCAAACTTTTTAAGTTCCATGTAAGCGTCACCGATAAGGCTATAAGCGCGAGGCTGAACTAATAAATCATTTGAGCTGAATTCTTTTAACTGGCTGATGGCGTCTTCATATTTGCCTTGCTTTAAAAGGCAATAGCCTGCGTAAAAGTGAGAAAGATTACCAGCTTCAGTTATGCCATACTCATTGATGATATCGAGAAAACCCAGGTTGTTGCCATCACCTTTAAGAGCCAGATCTAAGCTGTCAGCTTCAAAATAGTATACAGCCTGAAACATTTCTTTCTGAGCCTGAGCATTCTGGCTTGACTTATAATAGTTAAACCCAAAATATCCTGCTACTATTAAAAGGGCTGCTCCAGCAACGATCGTAACTGTTTTAGAGTGTTTCTCAAGCCAATGTTCAGCATCTTCAAGGCTATGAGCCAGTGCTTCCGGATTCTCCAGCAGATCGTTCTTATGTTGTTCTTTCTTTGCCATTGTTATAAAATATTAGCCCCGGCCACATTCCGAAATGGTTTTCAGAATAAAGCACGGGGCGCAAAACTACAAATTACATGATATTAAACAAAGCCTGTAATCTATTCGAGAATGTACGGATAATCGGTTTGAGCGTAAACATCGCGAACAGCTTCAGATGGATCTGGATAACTTGATTCTTCGGCAAATTTCACGCTTTCTTCTACGGTTTCAACGATACGTTTATCAATAGCTTCAAGCTCAGCCTCCGTTGCATATTTCTTATCCAGGATAGTCTTACGTACAATTTCAATCGGATCGCGTTGTTTGTACTCCTCAACTTCTTCCTTAGAGCGGTATTTGGCAGGATCAGACATGGAGTGACCTTTGTAGCGATAGGTTCTGAATTCCAATAATGTCGGGCCTTCACCAGCGCGAGCACGCTCAGCAGCACGAGCTACAGCAATATGAACGGCTTCAGCACTCATAGCATCTACAGGCTCAGCCGGAATGTCATAAGATTCTCCTAATTTATAGAGTTCGGTAACATTAGATGTTCTTTTTACAGAAGTACCCATGGCATAACCGTTATTTTCAATAACAAAGATCACCGGAATCTTCCAGAGCATAGCCAGGTTCAATGTTTCGTGGAAGGCACCCTGACGTACGGCACCATCACCCATATAGCAAATGCAAAGATTTCCTGTATTGTTATACATTTCAGTAAAGGCAATACCTGCACCAAGTGGCACCTGTGCACCTACAATACCATGTCCTCCAAAAAAGCCATGCTCCTTATCAAAAATATGCATGGAGCCACCTTTACCTTTCGATATACCAGTTTCCTTAGCAAATAATTCGGCCATAACAGCTTTTGGATCAGTACCCAATGCCAGAGGATGAGCATGATCGCGGTAAGCGGTAATGTATTTGTCTCCTTTTCGTAACGCGCTAACAGCACCCGAAGCACAAGCTTCCTGTCCTATGTATAAATGACAAAATCCTTTAATTTTCTGCATTCCATATAATTGACCTGCGCGTTCTTCGAATTTGCGCATCAACTGCATGCTGTCATACCAGAAAAGGTATGTTTCTTTTGAGATCTCCGTCTTCTCGCCTTTAGTCCCACGGACTGCAGGCTCGCTCTTCGCTTTGGTTGTAGCTGGCATATACCTAATTTTGAATGGAGTTGCGAAAATAAGACCCGAACGAACATTAGCCAAACAATTTTGATTATAAGAAAGAAAAAAACACACCCGCACATTGTAAATGCCCGTAGAGACCGAATAATCAACTGCCTGCTTTGTGAGAATAGAGAAAATTCACCTTTCGAACTTTAAAAATTACCCCACAGCCGACCTTGACGTATCGGCCAAGGTAAATGTATTGGTAGGACGCAATGGCAGCGGAAAGACTAATCTGCTGGACGCTATTCATTACTTATCCTTTACCCGAAGTGCTTTTCAGTCATCCGATTTTCAAAATATCCGCCACGGCGAAAATTATTTCTTCATTAAGGGACAAATTTCAGTAGATGCCCGATTGCACGAAATAACCTGTGGTGTACAGCAGGGCCTGAAAAAGAATTTCAGAAATGAGAATGCTGAGTATCAGAAAATCAGCGATCACATTGGCAAATATCCGGTCGTGTTAATGGCGCCGGATGATGTTGACCTGGTAAAAGAAGGAAGCGAATCGCGCCGAAAGTTTTTCGATAGCATGATTTCACAAATTGATAAGGTCTATCTTGAAAATCTAATCCAATATAATTACGCCCTGAAGCAACGAAACAGCTTATTGAAGATGTTCCAGGAAACAGGTAAAACTGATTGGCTGGCATTGGAAATGTATGACAACACATTAATTCCGCAGGGAGAAGCTATCCATTTACGCCGCAAAGAGTTTGTAACAGAATTTATACCCACCTTCAGAAGGTTCTATAACTTTCTGGTGGATGAATGCGAAATAACAAATCTCAATTACCTATCGGGATTGAGTGAAACGCGATTTGCCGATGGGCTGTTAAAAAACAGAAATAAAGATCTGGCGCTGTTGCGAACCAGCTTTGGTATCCATCGTGATGATTTTGAATTTACACTGGGAAGTGGCGATTTGAAGCGTCTTGGTTCGCAAGGCCAGCAAAAATCTTTTGTGATCGCACTGAAGATGGCTCAGGCTGATGTGATTCGTAATCATAAAGGCTTTAACCCGGTGCTGCTTCTTGATGATATTTTTGATAAATTAGATGATCACCGTATTTCAAGGCTACTGGAGTTAATTAAAAATGACGCATCGCAGTTATTTATAAGTGATGCCCGGCCAGATCGTACTCAAGGTCTTTTAAAACAGATTAAAGTGGAGGCCTCTGTTTTTATAGTGGAAAGTGGTAACATTACGCATCATGTATAAGAGAAAAGACAGATCGAACGAAATTCAGCCGCTGGGTGATGCGATCCGTGAATTGTTGAACTCTTACAAGCTCACCACCAAATATGATGAGGCTACATTAATCGATTCATGGGAACGACTAGTAGGAAAACCTATTGCCAGGCGAACCAAAAAAGTCTACATCAGAAATAAAGTGCTCTTTGTTGAGTTTGATTCACCATCAATGAAGCATGATTTTTCCCTTCATAAAACACAAGTGCTCGGTCTTTTCAAAAAAGAATTTGGTGCTGATATCATTACTGAAATTATAGTCATGTAAAGATATTGTATTAAAGCTTGTCACCACCCTCTGCTACCTTATTCTCAAGCACTTCTCCAGATTAATTTGTCAATCAGGGTTTTCCCGGATTGAATGAATTACTTCAGATTTGACAAATAAAAAGTTATAAATGACTTACCGTCTATGTAACTGTACATTATACACATTGCCAATTCATAGCTAAAAAAGCCTTTTATTTTTGATTCGTGTTGAAAATCGCGTTTTCAATGTGTTCAACCAGCAAAAATCTTACGTCAGAAAGTAAGCCCTCGTTATTCGACTTCCCGTGGAAGCATCATGCTATACCTTTGTATCAACAAACACAACTAAAACACAACAAAGCAACCAACACAGATATGAAAAAATTAACTACGCTTCTGACTGCCATAGCACTTGTTGTATGTAGTCATTCTTTTGCACAAGATAGACCTTTACATGAGATCTATTCTATGATGATGTTCAACTTCACGCGCTATGTACAATGGCCCACAGCTTCAGGCAATGAGTTTGTAATTGGTGTTGTAGGCAACAAAGAAGTTTTTAATACATTGAACACATGGTATGCTGGTAAGCCAAAAGGCTCACAAACTTTTGTGATCAAATTATTCAAGTCAGCAGCTGAAGTAACAGATTGCGCTGTGGTATTCCTT
>DATCRE010000649.1:0-7710 GCA_036569145.1 Cyclobacteriaceae bacterium | reverse complement strand
GTGTGACCATGAAGCCTGATTCTGCACTTTGGATTTTCATTCATCATCTCCAGAAGATTGTCAACTTCATATTTTGATTCAGGCATCATAACAGCGGCATCTTTGAAAAAGAAAACATTGTAAAGTACAACGATATCTCCTTTTCGAAGACGAATGAGTTCGAAAGGAACTACTACTCCATCCTTTTCGTCAACAGTGATGTCTTCACCCTCAGGATTATTATAGTTAATATCAACCTGTGATTTACGATAGCCAAAAATATTGGCAATCAGAGTCACTTTTCCAGAGGCGCTTTTGGGCGACTCAAGATAAACCGGTACATAAGATTTATAGGTTGCCATCTTTCTGCTTCGGTCAACATCAATGGCATCTACTTCAGCATTAACAATTTTGTTGTCAGTTGATCGATACGGTTTGAAAAAGAATTTTTTAGTATCCGCTGGCTGAGCTTCTTCAACTACTACAGGCTCTTCTTTTTTCTCAGGTTCTGGTGTTTCTTCAACAGTGATTGGAATCTGAGTCATGGGTTGCTCAGTAACTGGATTGATATCTTTTCTTTCTGCATCCGTTGTTTCGCCTATTGCTCCTCCTTGGTAAACCCACGCATCAGTATAAGCGGTTTCTTCACGAAGCCGTTTGGCTTCATTCATAGCTATTTCCTTTTCACTTGTAGTAAGTGTGAATACGTAGTATAAATTTCGATCAGGATTGAATTCAAATTTTGCGTTATATTTTTGTTGAACAGCACGCTTCGTAAAACGTTCGGCATTGTGTTTTACAGCGAAGGCCCCGATAACAACCATGTAGCTTGTTGACTGAGTAGTATTGTGATCGTTGCTGTTAAAGGCAGAGGTTTTTCCTGATGAAGAAAGTGCTATAAAAAGACTAAGAATAAGGGCTCCGATGTTTTTTGTATTCATAATGCTTCAGAAGTGGGTATACTTCTAATTTAAAAAAAGTGTTAGTAATCTGCTAATTCTGTAATATTTCAATCTCAACACGAACGTTCTCCTGAGCCCTATTGCTCAATTTATCATGAATTGGCCTCTTGCCACCCCATGCCTTGGTTTCCATACGATTCGCATCAATTCCATTGTCAAGTAAGTATTGCTTTATGATATCTGCACGTACTTTCGAAAGTTTTTTAGCAGAGCCGATGCTTTCAACAGCGCCATTTAGTGCAAAGTAATCTTTACTTTCTCCAAGAGAAATGATTTTTCCAGTAGCCCCACCGTTGGTATGACCATGAATTTTTATTTTATACTTTGGATTTTCTTTCATCATATCGAGGAGACTGTTTACTTCATACCTCGATTCAGGCCGCATAATAGCAGCATCTTTAAAGAAGTAAACGTTATACATCACAGCAATATCACCTTTTTGTAATCGTACCAGTTCGAAAGGCACTACTATACCTTTGTTTTCTTCTGAAGAAACGTCATCTCCTTCTGGATTGTTATAATCAAAATTACGTTGAACTTTACGATAGCCAAACACTTCGCAGATCAATGAAATTTCACCTGATTTATTTAACGGAGATGAAATTCTTACCGGAACATTTCCTTTGTAAGTTCCCATTTTTCTGGCGCGATCTGCGTCAACAGCATCCACATCTCCGGCTACTTCAACATTGTCTATAGCACGATAAAGTTTAAAGAAAAAGTTTTTTCCATTAGCATCATCTGGTTTAAGCACACTTTCTTCTGATGTATTTTCTGTGCTGGCCATTAATTCGTTTGAATCGATAATGACGTTATTCACAGTGCCTGTTCCATCAGAGGTTTTAACATCTGTAATGTCGCTCTCAGTTACAGGATTGATATCAACACCTTTTGAGATACTTTCTGATTCAGATTTTGTAAATGAACCATGATATACCCATGTGTCTAAGAAGGGAGTTTCAATGCGGATTCTGTTGGCTTCACTAAGCGCTTTCTCTTTATCTGCAGTTTCAAGAACATAGACATAGAAAAGATTGCGTTCAGGATTAAACTTATAGCTGGCTTCTCCTTTAAGTTGAGCCGGCATTTTATTAGCGTTCGATGTAAATTTTACGGCATTACGTTGAATAGCGAACGCTCCAATGATAACAAAGTTATTGTTAGCATCAGACATAAAGAGTTCTGATTGGGTCGGCCGGGCATCGGATGGCTCAACGGCAATAATGGCTACTAAAAGGCCTACCAGTGCAAAAAATTTGGGCTTCATGGCAGTATTTTATGGAACAAGCTTAAAAAGTAATACGAATATAGTAAAGAATTAACTAATTACAATTAATGTCCAAAAAGCCAGATGATTACATCTTTGAAAGAATCTTAAAAGATCGCTCAAGAGTTTCGCCGTTATCGTCAACAAGTGTTATTTTATGAGTGCCTTCAGAGGTATTGATGGCCATGGTGTGAGTTCCTTTGGTGCGACCTATGTAATCTCCATCAAGATGCCAGTAGACATATATTTTTGGATTCCTATGAGCTAATTCAAAGACCGTGCTTCCTACACTTCCATCCAGGTTACGAGGAATAAAAAGGCTTGAGTTAGACTTGGGATAAACCAGTTCCATGCTGGCAAAGAGCGATGAGATGGTACAGTTTTCCTTAAAAGGTGGTAAAGATTTATACGATAAATTCTCTGGTTTGAAATAGTATTCCTGAATAGGTGGTAACACAAACCAGTTAACATTAACAATATTCTGCATATCGGTGCAGGCGCTGTTAACCCTGAATTTTTTGTCTTTTGAAAGATGAACTATTTGATGATAAGGACACGCTTTAGTTTCTAATCCAACTTTAGGGATAAGCATTGTATCAATTGCTTCACAAAGTTCTGTTGCTCTATGGCCGCTCAATGCGCAAACATTTGCCTTACTCATCTCCAGTAGTGGCGTTGTGAACCAACTGTTATCCGGCAATTGAGAAAAAATATCGAACATAATGGGAGCAGCTGCATCAGTGCCTGTTAGACCTGGTCTGCCTTCTCCATCGGCATTGCCAACCCACACACCTACTGCATACTTGGGTGTAACACCAATAGCCCAGCCATCGCGAAAGCCAAAACTGGTTCCGGTTTTCCAGGCGATTTTTTTTGAGCTATTGAAATAACGCCAACCCGATTCTTCACCAGGCCTGTAAAGTTCTTTGAGCGCATTAAACGTGAGATAAATAGAAGCCGAACTTAAAAATGATGTTTCTGTTAATTCGCTATTTACTTTTTTAGTTGACGTCAAATTACTCGAATTGTAAACAGGACTGTGAATATCATTGATATCGTATTTGTTTTTGCCAGGATGCTGAAAGAAATGATTTAATGTTCTTGACATAGATGCATACATGCCGGTGATGTCCCACAAAGTTCCTTCTGCTCCTCCTAGTATTAATGTTAATCCATAATGATCGGCTGGCTTGTCCAATGTAGTCATGCCCATGTTCGTTAGAAGCGTGTGAAATTTTTCATAACGAAAATCCTGGAGCATGTAAACTGCTGGTACATTAAGTGAACGAATCAGAGCTTTGTCTGCAGGAACGGCGCCATCATATTGCTTTGAAAAGTTTTTTGGAGAGAAACCACTGATAACGGTTGGTACATCGGGCATGAGTGTTTTGGGTAACATCTTTCCCTCATCTAACAAAGCAGCATATAAAAATGGTTTAAGAATGCTTCCGGTACTGCGTGGCGCGACGATCACATCAACATCGTCACTGTGATGACCTTTTTGATTTTTTACATTACCAATATACGCGAGGACATTTCCAGACTCAACATCAAGCACAATGGCAGCTGCATTGTTAACCTGGTTTGCGCTGAGTCTTTGGTGATGGTCGTTCAATATTTCTTCTACACGTTGCTGCAGATGCAACTCAAGCGTTGATTTTATTTTTTGTTGAGAGAAACCATCGTTTTTCATTCGCGACAGCATGTGACTTGCATAATGAGGCAATGGACTTGGCTCTTCGGGTATTGGTTCCTCTTTAGAAAGCGATAACGTAACATCATCCATATATCCAAGTGACTTCAACTTATCGAGTAGGCGATTGCGTTTCGCTTTAAGCTGCTCTCGATTTTTTCCGGGATGAATTAAGGATGGTGAGTTAGGTAAAACGGCCAGCAAAGTGGCTTCACTCCAAGAAAGATCTTCTGCGCCCCTGCCAAAATATCGCCAGCAGGCAGCTTCAATGCCAACCACATTTCCACCGAAAGGTGCATGTGAAGCATACAGCGATAAAATTTCTGCTTTGCTACAGCGAAGTTCCAAACGCGTGGCTAATATTATTTCAATAAGTTTTTCAAGTATGGTTCTTGATTCTCTGCGCGAAAGACGAATGGTTTGCATGGTAAGTGTACTGCCACCACTAATAGTTTTGCCCGACTTTATATTTTGAATAATGGCGCGACCAAACGATAAAAGATCAACACCAGGGTGATAGTTAAAACGCTTGTCTTCAAAGGCAATAATGGCTTTTGAGAATTTATCAGGCACAGATTCTACTTGGGGGAAACGCCATTGTCCATCGGCAGCAATGGTAGCGCAAAGAAGCTCACCGTTTCTATCTTCCAGTACTGTTGAATAAGGATCGTCGAAAAGAACTTTTGGTAAACAGAAATAATAGACAGTCAGTAAGACGACAACTATAATTACGGTAGACTGTTTTTTATTTGGCTTTTTCATTGGAGAGTAAAGATCTCTTTTTTTTCAGAAAGCCAAACTTGTAGCGAGAAGTTGTTCTCTTTATTGTTATGATTTTTCCGCCTGCTGTAAAAGTGAAATAATTTTCTTATTGAAGTCTTTAACCTTATCACCTAGCGGACTAAAAAAATCATCATCAAATTTTTCGACCAGCTTCACAGCCTGTTTAGCAATTTTTTGTCCGTTCGCTGTGAGCACAACTGTTTTGGCGCGCGTGTCAGTAGAATGTTCTTGCCTGCTTAGTAAACCTTTTTTCTGGAGTGTACGCAATACCGTTGATGTCGTCATTGGATCGATCTTGGTGTGTGAAGACAAAACAATCTGGGTAACATCCTCCTGATGCTGTGAAAGCCACAGGGTGCTGGCGAGCAGAACAAATTGAGCGTGTGTAAGATCAAGTTTTTCAAGAGCTTTTTTCAATTCGCGCTGCCAAAGGTTTGTTACCTGCCAGAGTAGAAACCCAGGACTATCTTCCGGAGTTTCTACACTAAATGCTTTGTCTTCTGGTTTCATGGTTGAATAGAAATCAATTAACGGCAAAATAGAGATTTGTTTTTTGAACCACAAAGGCACAAAGGACACAAAGAGGCACTAAGTGATACGTAAAAAATTCTTTGTGAAACTTCCTGTCTTCGTGCCTTAGTGGTTCAAATGAAGCTTCATAGTTTGCTGGCATATTTTACCTGGGCAATCATTTCTTTTGGTAAGGCATCAACGATGGATTGGGCAACAACCTTTCTCCAGAAAAAACCAAGGAAACCTTCGACCTTCATTGTTGTTGTAATGCGAAGGCCTTCTGGTGTTTCTTCAAAAATATGCTCACCATACATCTTTGCCAATGGGAAAGTAGTCATGTCAGTAAACGATTTGTTCTCTGTTGTTTCAATGAGTTTGATCTTTACCGTTGGTCCGCCTTTAGGTCTTAGCGAGAAATGATTCCCCTTTTCAAACTTTCCTTCCATGCTGGCCGACTCAACGCCGTCATCCCAGGTCGCCCACGCATTAACATTAGCAAAAAGTTTCCATAGTTGTTCTTTCGTTGCCTCGCGGGTAACGATGGAGTGTGATTTTATCCACATAGTTGTTTGATTTTAAGTATGCACAAATATAATATGTGTACATATAATATACAAATTTACTTTTTGAATTTTGTTCAGAAGATAGACGTTTGATTCAGAGAACAGATTCATTGAACTGCTTACTCTTTTAAAAGATAGCTTCACTAAGCCAAAAGACGGCTTCACGAAATGAAGCTATGCTGAGATAATCTCCACACGTACATTCGGATATGAAAACAGAAAGAATCATCTCCGTCGTGCTGGCCATTATTTTCTGGTTGCCGGTTATTTTTTTCTCACTGTTGCTGACTCATAATGCTATGTTATATTTTACACATGGTGGTGAGTATGGCATCTTGCCTGAAAAGATTGTAGCACGTAAAGATCTCTTCTGGAACATTGCATTTTATATACATCTTCCAACAGGTGTAATTTGTTTGTTAACCCCCATCTATCTTTTCAGTCGGAGATTTTTCAAAAAGGGATTAAGCCTTCATCGTTCAGTAGGTCAACTTTATGTTTGGATTACTTTATTATTGGTGTGCCCTACAGGCATGTACCTGGCACTCTATGCCAAAGGCGGAGTGATTACGCAAATAGGATTTATGGTACAGGGCCTGCTCCTGGCTTCATTTACATATAAGGGTTATCAGGCAATTGAAAACGGAAGCAAAATAAATCACGTGCAATATATGATCAGATCGTATGCCACGGCTACGGTAGTATTATCATTCAGGATTTTTCATATTCTTTTCTTCCTCTGGAAAGTTCCATACCAGGATAACTATGCCATCTCGCAATGGCTTGGACTTTCCGGCAATTTATTACTGGCTGAAGTGATCATCTTTTTTATGAACTATAAAATTTCTCACAAATTAAAAACTCAACAATATGAAATCATTTAAAAAAATCGCGATGCTATTATGTGTCGTTACAGGTGTCGTTGCCTTCTGGCTTATGCCAAATATTAACCAAGCTACTGATGTCAGGTATACACGTTTGTATGAAGACACCGAGGTGAAGCAGTTACCTAACGATAGCATTCGCGCTAAACTTAGGAAAAATCCGAAAACACATGTGAACAAAAAAGCGAAGACTTACAAGCATGAGAGCATCAGTTCATCTGCTAAAATAAAAAGTATTAGACCTTCTATGTTTAGTCGTGCCGTGCAGTTTAGACCAGCAAAAGAAATTGTGATTGATTCTCTAAATGAGAGCGCTAGTGCTGACTCAGCAAGGGCTATTCAATAGATTTTTGATGAAAAGAAAAACCCCATGTAAACGGGTTTTTCTTTTATTAACGATAAATTCATTTCCTATGATAGTCTTTCTCTGAACGTGCCTTTTACACGATCGGCTTTGAGGAAGAATGGTATCCAAACGATAACACTGATTGCTGTCCTGGCAATGTCCATTCCCTTATCAGGATTTTTATATGACTCTGGTAAATCTATGATATACGGACAAGTATTTTCTAATACGACAAATGTAAGATTGAGGCCATACAAAAAACAAATAAGTAAAGGAAAACTAGTTCTTTGTTTTAATAACAGAATAATTAGCAGAATGGAATAACCAAAAATTATAAGATGAAATAATAATTCCAGAAGAATGATAAGTCCAAGTAATGGATTATAAGAGGTAAAGCCAGGATCAGTGAGAATTTTCTAATTGATGTAATTGAAGTATTCACCATCATAAATTTGATAAAGTGTACGGAAGGGTGTAAAGAATAATCCAAGTATAGGTAACATCATCCATCCACCTAAATTATCGTAAGCGAATTGATAATTCATAGCCCGTGGATCATATTTGTATAGTTTCTTTAGACCGATAAATATTCCAATAGCAACAAATAAAGAAATGATTACAAAGGGAATATTCGGTTGGCTGGCTTTACCACTATCAGCGGCGTAAGAAATTTGAAAAGACAAGTCGCTTAATGCAGTATCAATCTTTTGAAGATGATTC
>DATCRE010000648.1:0-5879 GCA_036569145.1 Cyclobacteriaceae bacterium | reverse complement strand
GTTTTAACAAGCGTTACATTGCGGTATATACCCGAACCGGAATACCACCGTGAATTTGGTTGCTGCGAATTATCAACTTAACAGCCAACACATTTTGCTTGCCTGTAAAATCAAGATAGGGTGTCAGATCATATTCAAACGATATATAGCCGTTCGGTCTTTTACCCAGAGATGTTCCGTTGATCCAAATCTCGCTGTTACGATAAACACCATCGAAGCGAATAAATATATTCCTGTCTTTATCCTCCGAAGACAAAGCAAAACTTTTTCTATACCAACCTGTACCTCCGGGCAGCGCACCACCGCCAACACCAGCAGGATTTTTCTCATTGAATTCTCCTTCTATACTCCAGTCGTGCGGAAGATTTAGTATTCGCCAATGTGAATCATCGAAACTTGCAGCACTTGCCTCTATTGTATCCAACAACTGGAATTTCCATTCATCGATCAAGACACCGCTTACTCTTTTATTGTTCGGCTGGTGACATGAATACATAATAGGTAGCAATATCAACCAGGAAAAGCAAAGTTTTATATTCATTGATTATAATGGTTTATACAAAAAAAGGGAATTGAAAAGATCAATTCCCTTTTAAAAAAAATTCTACTAACGGCTAGTTCACTGCTTTGTAAACAGTATACCAAGCCCAATCATCGGTTTTTCCAAAAAGCGAGGCACCTTGCGAAACAATTAATGTATCATCTGTTAGCTTAGCAATGTTGTACTTGTTTACCGTTAAGCCATTGTTACCGTAGTCAAAGAAGGGCATTTTAACGGAGCCACTTACTATGGTTATGCTATTTTTGGTTTTATCTAACTTGAATGAGTATAAAGCCTTTTGAACTGTACCGCTATGGTAGTGCTTAAAGTGATAATTTTCATTTAAATCAAAATATATACTATCATTGGCGCTCGCATTGCTACTTATATCCGGCGTCCACCATGTTGAAGTATAATCACTCTCTGGTCCGAGATATACAGAAGATACTTTCCAATACTTCCCGGTAGCCATATGCGTTAAAAGTTCCCAATTCGGATCGGAAAAATAGTCCTCATCAAGCTTGGTTATCGTTATCCTGACTGAATCATAAGTGCCCCCTCCTTGTCCAAAAGCTCCGTACTTAACCCAATGTTCACCACCAAAGGGATTAATTACGGTGTCCACTAACTTGTTGGATATTCCTGCTTCATAGTCCCAATACGCGATAGTTTCAGGAGTGCTACTTTGAAGGAAAATCCGGTTATCATAGGAGGCATCTTGAGTTACGGAAAACTTCAGATCTGAATTTTTCGGAGGTACACCCAATTCATGCTCTTCCTGGCAAGCTGTTAGCGTGAGCATCACAGCTGTCATCATTAAAAATATTTTATTATCGATTTTCATAATTATTAATAAGTTAGTCAGGACAATTACCAGCCCGTGTTTTGTTTCAATACACCATTCGATAAACTTATTTGTGTAGCAGGTATCTGCTGTAATCCTTTCGTCTCCAGAATTTTTGAAGCACTGATTGTCTTGGTTGTTGTAACTCCTCCATTCAGAACCTGTGTTGTTTCAGCAATGGCATTTGCCGCAACATCAACCCCCTGGCGAAGTAAATCCCAATAGCGTATACCTTCCAATGCAAATTCAAGTCTGCGCTCATTCATAATATTTTCCTGCGACACCGCCAGCTGGCTAAAGTTAGCTCCATAAGCACGTTGTCTTACCTGATCGAAATAGGATTGAGCACTTGGACTCCCTAATTCTGCTGCCATCAGCAGAACATCTGCATAACGGATTACCACGTAATCCTGGAATTGAGCAATCTGAAAATCACTTTTTAACCCGGCATTGGCCGCCAATGTTTGCGCTACACTTGAACCATCCTTATTTGACATGGGAGTATATTTCTTAACATAGTAACCCGTATACTCACGTTGATCACTTTGGTTGTTGAAAGCCAGGTTTTCGCCTTCAATGGATATAATCGAAGCTACTTTACGAGTATCAGTATTGCTATAAGCATCCCACAACGCAGGATTGACAGTACCAACTCCCCATCCATTTCCATACGGATACGATGTGAAGCCGCGCATACCCAACAAAACCAACCATTTGTTACCATCATCATTTCCTGTAGAGTAATCGCTGGTATAGGTATACTTGATAGCAAAGACTGTTTCTTTGTTATCCTCACCTGCATAGTTGTCTACAGAAGCTGCAGGCCAGAGATTTGCAAAAGTTGAGATAAGACCGTGGCCACTATTGGCAATTACATCTTCCAGGTAAGCGAGTGCCTGTGCTTTTGTAACCACACCTGCCAGATCGGATTGTTGATAATAACCAGTATAGTATAAGTATACTCTTCCAATCAGTGATTCAGCCGCCCACTTGGTAACACGCCCGTGTGTGGCAACCGGCTGGCTGGCATACGTAGTGGCAGGCAGGTTTTCACTTGCAAACACCAGATCTTGTGCTATTTGCGCATATATAACTTGAGGATCAGACGGAGCAATGTTGTCTGCAGATGGTTCCGTCAGCAACGGGATGCTTCCCCACAGGCGAACCATATCAAAGTACATGAAGGCGCGAAGAAACCTCGCTTCAGCTTCATATGTTGTTTTGAGATTTGTATCTGTTCCCCAATTAACCTGATCAAGTTTACCTAAGAGTATATTGCAACGATAAATAGCTTTGTAATAATTAATCCAAGCCCCATTGAATATGCTTTGATCAGATGGCGAACGGCTCTTATCAAATTCATCCAACAATTGCATTCCTAAACCATCTCCATTACCTCCACCGCCAAAAACGTTATCTGAAAAGACCTCCGACACTACAGGGAAGGCCCCTCCAGCCGACCATAAACCCTGCACACCATCATAACATCCTACCAGTGCGCTATACGCTTCTGCAGGTGTTTTGTAATAATTTTCAACTGTTGATGTTGTGTATGACTCTGTATCCAGAAAATCACTACATCCGCTCAATACCAACAGGCTTACAACTATTGTATATATATTAAATTTCCTCATACATTTCGATTTTTAGAATTTCACATTCAACCCAACCATGTAGGTTCTGGGGCGTGGGTAATATCCAACATCAACTCCTGAGCTAAAGGCTGACGAGCCTCCACCGGTGATTGGCGGGGCATAACCAATTTCGGGATCCATGCCATTGTATTTGGTAAAGGTGAAGAGATTCAACGCTGAAACATAAAGTCTGCATTGTGACAAGTAATTCTGCTTAATGATCTTGGTCAAATCGTATCCCAGCGTAACATTGTTTATTCTGAGATAATCGCCATTGTGAACATACAGATCCGAGAAGTTAGCCCAGTTTTCGTTAGCCTCAGTCACACGTGGTATTTTGTTCGATGTACCTTCTCCATGCCAGCGCTCCAGTATTTCTGTAGTATAATTATTATTCCTGCCGGAAGGGCTTGTATACGATTGTACTATCTGGTTTCCTGTAACACCACTGGCCTGAATAGATAGGTCAAACCCTTTGTAATCTGCAGCTATTGAGAACCCAAAAGTATACTTAGGGTTAGGGTTACCGATCATCGTCTTGTCTTTCTCATCAATTACGCCATCGCCATTTTCGTCTACAAAGCGAACATCTCCAGGTTTAGCACCTGGTTGCAGGAGAGCGCCATCTTTGCCAGTGTAAGATTTTACATCCGCCTCATTCTGGAACAGTCCATTAGTTTTGTACCCCCAAAAATAACCGGCTGGAAGCCCGTTGGTTGCTCTATAAACTTCCGGAGAATTAGCATACACCTGATTGAGGGGACCATGAATAATACCGTCAGCATTAGGTATGTTACTCACTGTATTTTTGTTATAAGCTCCATTTACGCTTACACGATAATTCAGATCACCCAAACTGTTATTGTAAGCAAGTGCCAGTTCAAGACCTCTGTTCTTTACGCCTCCACCGTTGATAAAGGGAGGATCAGCACCCGCTGTTGCCAGATTGGGTGCGTTGATTAACCAGTTCTTATTTGTCTTAATGTACCAGTCAAAATTTGCTGTCAGTTTACCATTGAGGAAAGCTGCATCGAAACCAACATCGGTTTGTTCAGATGTTTCCCATTGGAGGTTTGGATTTGACAACCTGCTGGGATAAGAGCCTGGGGTAAGCGTACCTTCCTTATTACCGAAGATATAGTATGTGTTGCTGAAAGTAACAGGCGCCTGATACTGGAAAGCCGAAACGTTTTGGCTACCCACTTGTCCCCAGCTTGCTCGCAATTTCAATGAATTCAACCAGTTGGTGGTGTTATCCATGAATGATTCGTTCGTAATTACCCAGCCTGCAGATACCGATGGGAAGTATCCCCACTGATGCCCTTTCGCAAACTTGGAAGAACCGTCTGCACGGAACGTAGCGTTGAACAAGTATGTTTCTTCATAGTTATAGTTCAATCGTCCGAAGAATGACAAGCGGTGATCAGGATCGTATGCCGCACCTGACGCTGTAGCCGTGTTGCTTGTTCCATTGTTGATCCATGCGTGATCCACATCATGAAAGACAGAACCCGTCTTGGTAGCATTTAAATAGCTTCCTCCATATTTATACATAGAAGTACCGGCCATTACATCAAATCTGTGCTTCTCTGCTACTGTAAATCCATAGCTTAACAAGTTATCCCAAAGAAGGGTCTGCCCCTTGTTCATCGATTGGCTTACCGATGGTATCTTGTTAAACGAATATGCTGACAGCGTATATTTCGGCGCATACGACTGACCATCGTATGAGCTGTAATCTATACCAAGGCTTGTTCTGAATTTTAAATTATGAATTGGTTCAACCTGGAAGTATATATTTCCAATAACACGCTGTGTTTTGTTCCGGCTCTGGCTGTTATATACCATCGAATAATACGGATTCGCCTGATTGAACATACCTACCGAATCAGTTTTATCATTCTTCAGTAAAGGTGTTGTTCCAAATGCGCCACGCAATGTATTGTTGTATTGGTTACCCACCCCTATACCGTGGTTATCCAAAAACGCGAAGTTTATATTCTCTCCTACAGTCAATATGTCTTTATACAATTTATGTTCTGAGTTAAAACGGAAATTGTAACGCTTGTAGTTTGAATAATCTTTACCGCCTACAATACCTGCTTGCGACAAGTATGAAAGCGATGAAGAATAAACTGATTTATCGTTACCACCTGATACGCCAAGAGAATAGTTTTGTGTAGGGGCATTTTTCACAAACATCTGGTCCATCCAGTTTGTGCCTGCATTTCCTAATGAATCGATATAGTGGTTAGAATAGACGGGGGAGTTACCAGAATTTACAGCAGCTTCATTTGCAATAATTGCATATTCTTTTGCGTTGAGAAGATCTACTTTTCTGGCAACATTCTGTACACCATAGTAAGAATCAAATGTTACCTGCGCGTGGCCTGATTTACCTTTTTTGGTAGTGATCAGCACAACACCACTTGCTGCCTGCGAACCGTAGATCGCTGCTGATGCAGCATCTTTCAAAACAGTCAATGAAGCTATATCTCCGTTGTTCAGGTAGGTGATGTCGCTTGTAATCACTCCGTCTACAACATATAGCGGGTTATTACCAATGGTAGAACCCACACCACGAATGGTTACTTTCATCGCTTCGCCTGGCTGACCGGAGGTAGATGTGATCTGCACACCAGGAGCCTGACCTTGCAATGCCTGCAAAGCGTTGGTAGAGCTCTGCTTCATCAGGTCTTCACCTCTCACTTGCAGGTTGGCACCTGTGTTCAAAGCCTTCTTCTGCTCACCATATCCGACTACTACAACTTCCTGTAGTGTAGCGATGTCTTCTTCCATAGGGACATCCAGCTTTGTCTGGCTACCTACAGGTACTTCTTTAGTTTTATACCCAATAAAT
>DATCRE010000647.1:0-2132 GCA_036569145.1 Cyclobacteriaceae bacterium | reverse complement strand
TCTTGATGCCGGAGGAAGTGAAGGCAAAATTTTTATGGCAGCTGCATTAAACGAAGATGATCTGCTTCACCTCGCAGAAGAAAAACAGAAAATAACATGGGATGCCGAGCGCGGAATGGTTGTTGGTCTTCTGGAGAAACGCATAGGCAATGTAGTGTTGCAAAGCAAGCCACTGGCGAATGTAACACCTGAGCAACGTCTTCCTGTTTTGTGTAATGCTATACGCAACGAAGGTCTAAAAATTTTAGGTTGGGATGATTCGCATAGCCAATGGCAAGCCCGAGTCATGAGCATTCATACATGGCGTAAAAATGAAGCGTGGCCCGATGTAAGCGATGAAGCTTTATTGAATACGTTAGAAGAGTGGCTCGGCCCTTATCTCATCAACGCAAGCAAGCGAATTGATTTGCAACGACTGGATTTACAAACAATACTCACGGGCATTATTCCGTGGGAACTTTCATCACGTCTTGATGCTTTGGTTCCTTCACGATTAGAAGTGCCCAGCGGATCGATGATCATGGTGAATTACTTTGAAGACGCACGTCCACCAGTGATGGAAGTGAGGCTACAGGAAGTTTTTGGTTTGACAGAAACTCCAACGGTGAATGAGGGAAGAACAAAAATTATTCTTCATCTTCTTTCGCCCGGTTATAAGCCTGTGCAAGTAACGCAGGATTTAAAAAGCTTTTGGCATAGCACATACCATGATGTGCGTAAAGAACTTCGTATGCGATATCCTAAACATTCCTGGCCCGAAGATCCGTGGACGGCTGAAGCTGTTCGCGGTGCAAGAAGAAGAAACAGTTGAATTGTAATAACATGAAATCAAACTACTATGAATTGGATAGTATTAGTTATTGCCGGATTATTTGAAGTTGGTTTCGCCACTTGCCTGGGTAAAGCAAGAGAAACTGAAGGAGCAACTTCCACCTTGTGGTTTGTTGGGTTTTTTGTGAGTCTCACCGTTAGCATGTATCTTCTGTATCGCGTGACGCAATCATTACCTATAGGCACGGCGTATGCTGTATGGACAGGCATTGGCGCGGTAGGCACTGTGCTTGTTGGAATATTTGTATTTAAAGAACCCGCAGACTTCTGGCGGCTACTCTTTCTATCAACACTTATTCTTTCCATAGTAGGACTGAAGGTTGTTTCGCATTAATTTGTGCTATGACCAAACCCAGAATTTTTATACCTGAACTGGATGGACTTCGTTTCATTGCTTTCCTGTTGATCTTTATTCATCACAGTTCAGTTCATTATACATTCTTGCTCCGCCAGGTTAAAACAACAGGATGGCTTGGCGTCGAAATCTTTTTCTGTCTTTCTGCTTTTTTGTTGACAAGATTGCTTCGCTATGAAATTCAGCAAATGGGGAGCATTGATGTTTTTAAATTTTTTGCACGACGTATTCTAAGAATATGGCCACTGTATCTCACGTATGTAACACTGGCAATTTTCTTTTCTTTCTACAACCATCTCACTGCAAATGAAAACTGGTACAGAGCACTAGGACTTCTTACATTCACTGACGATATTTTTGCAGCCTTAGAAGGTTTTAATCCCATTCTCTTCACAGGTCATTTATGGACAATTTCTTACGAGGAACAATTCTATCTATTACTTCCATTTCTCATTCCCTGGCTTGTGAGATTAAATTTTAAAAACAGAATTTATTTTGTGATCATAACATTTGTTGTTGGCTCTCTCGTTCGAGGCCTCACCATTTATTTTGATTTCGACGATCCTTTTATCTGGACATTCCCTATCACTCACTTTGAATCTATTCTTGTTGGCATTGTCATTGGATTTTATGAGCAGGAGTTTTTAAAGATCAACAAGAAAATAATTCTGACCATTCTTTTACTTTCAATCACCAGCATTCTGTTTTTGCCAGAGACCAATGTTATCGCTTATCATCTGCTGATTGTCTACCCCATAGCCGGTATTTTTTCAGGAAGTGTTTTGTGTTATGTATTACATGCAGATACAGTATTTGTAAGGAAAGTATTATCAAACAAGGTTATAGCGTTTGCTGGTAAAATATCATTTGGTCTTTACGTGTTTCATATTTTCTGCATGAGGTTGGTAGATTATGTAATGGGCATTTCAAATCCTGTGTTGAATCT
>DATCRE010000646.1:0-8646 GCA_036569145.1 Cyclobacteriaceae bacterium | reverse complement strand
GATGCTGTTCGCACAGGCATGCTCTTCAGCGCACCTGCGGGTAATGATTTATTGTATGATGACAAGCTTGTAGAGCAAGGAAGAAACTTTGCTAACAAAATATGGAATGCGTTCCGCCTGGTAAAAGGATGGAGCATTGACGGTTCACTTTCTGTTCCACAAGAAAACAAAGTAGCCATCGAGTGGTTTGAATCAAAACTAAACCAGTCGCTTGCCGAGATAGAAGATCACTTCAGCAAATTCAGAATATCAGATGCGCTTCATTCTGTTTATAAATTAATCTGGGATGATTTCTGTTCGTGGTATTTAGAAATGATCAAGCCTGAGTTTGGTAAGCCTATTGACGAAGCTACATATAACAAGACGATCAACTTTTTTGAAACAATATTAAAAGTGTCACATCCGTTTATGCCATTTATTACAGAAGAGTTGTGGCATGAGCTAAATGAAAGAAGTGAGCGTGATTGTATTCTTGTAGCGTCGTGGCCAAAAGCTGGTGCATCAACGGCTGCCATTCTTGAGGAGGCAGCATTCTCCTTTGAAGTGATTACAGAAGTTCGCAATACACGCAACGCTAAAGGTTTATCGCCTAAGGAGGCATTGAAACTTTTAGTAAAAGGTGATGAAGGCAAATCACCAGTAAAATCATTCTGGCCGATTATTAAAAAGTTATCCAACCTCAGTGAGGTATCCTTTGTAAGCGAACAACCAGCGGGGGCTACGGCCTTTATCACTAGATCAACGGAGTTTTATATTCCACTGGTAGGAAAAGTTGATACTGAAAAAGAACGCGAAACTATTCTTAAAGATCTTGAATACCAGCGTGGCTTCATTATCTCGGTTAACAAAAAACTGGAGAATGAAAAATTTGTCAACAGTGCACCTCCACAAGTGGTAGAGATCGAACGCAAAAAGAAAGCTGACGCCGAAGCGAAGATTAAATCATTGGAAGAGAATCTGAGCAGACTTTAGCAGATAAAATTCATTTACCTTAAAAAAAACAATGGAGCAACAGTTTAACACTATTGCTCCATTGTTTTTTTATTTATTCTGAATACTATTTTATTGAGGCGTGATCGGTACTCTGATGAGCGTCTTATCCCACACAAAATCCATATTTGTCGTTGTTGAATCATTGCTGAAGTTAATAACAAATTGTTCTGTCTCTGCCGGCGCTGTTCCTGCAGGTACTTCAACTCTCACCACATCCAACGCATAGTTTGGTTCGTTAATAGCAAAGTAAACTCCAAGCTCACTGTTTAATGCTACCTGCCATGATGTAGCACCAGGTATAGCATACATACGATAAGTACCTGCATTCACAGGCTTGCCAGCGAAATTTACATTCTTGTTAAATGTTATTTCTGTAGCAGCATTAGCACCAAGTCTCCAGTACTTTCCATAAGGTTGTAATGCCTTGTCTTTCTCTTCACCAAAAATCAATCTGCCTTTTTTATAAGGCTGGCAATACACCACCTTTATTTCCAGTCCATTGTTACTAGCTGTTTCCGTTTTGATAGGGCTTCTCTTAGCTACAACTAAAGCTGCATACAAAAAAAAGGCAACGAGTGCAACAGCTAGTACACCCAGGCCAATAAAGATTTTCTTTTTCATAATTTTTTTGTGTTAGAGGATTGATTTATAAACAAAGTACGGATTTTCGAGAAGAATTTTACTTCTTAATCTCAAAGTAATCCTTCACATGCTCCGCTGTTAAGTCGATAGCAGAGATGATCTCAGGAGTTTTGTTCTTCTTGAAGAAGATAATATTCCATGCGGGCAAATCTTGTTTTCTTACATCTAATGTCCATGCTCCTTTATCGCCAGCAAACTTAAGATATTGTTTTTCAGATGATGTAGTTTTAACACCAACAGAATCCAGCTTTTGCATGGCTTCTGATTGATAATAACTAAAATCATCTGCAATGGTAGCGAAGTTATCCTCGCCATTAGCTTTAATCATCTCATCAATTTGCTTGTCTGTAGGGCTAATGATAACAGCACAATCATGATCAATGGTGTAATAGAGTGCCGTATCAGTTTGCTCGGGTGCTGTGTAGCTTTCCAGTTTAGAATAATCTGCTGAGTCTCCTGAACTCACTGAATCTTTGGTTGCTGTTTGCAACGTATCATTGGTTGCACTGGAATTCTTGTCTGTTGTTTTCGAACAAGACAATAAAGTAAAAACTGTAATAGTGTAAATCAGAAATCTCATTCCTGTTTAATTTTAAAATACGTTTCTCAAAATAATTAAAAAGCAAAGTCAAATTGACTTTGCTTCAATAAATATCTCAAATATGGTATCGTGAATTATCTTCCAAACGGATTCAATGCCGATAATGCTCTCTTGCCTCCACCCATTTTGTTCATGGTCTTCATCATCTTGCGCATATCGCCAAATTGTTTGAGTAGCTGATTGACTTCTGTCACTGAACGACCACTGCCTTTAGCAATACGTGTTTTACGACTCGCATTGATAACATCCGGATTCTCGCGCTCTTCTGGTGTCATTGAGCGGATGATGGACTCAACGGGTTTGAAAGAATTATCATCAATATCAACGCCCTTAAGAGCTTTGCCCATGCCGGGTATCATGCCAAGCAAATCTTTCATATTACCCATTTTCTTTACCTGCTCAAGCTGCGAGAGAAAATCGTTGAAGTCGAATTGGTTCTTACGGATCTTCTTGTTAAGACGCGCTGCTTCTTCTTCATTGAAAGCTTGCTGTGCCTTTTCAACGAGTGATACTACGTCACCCATACCAAGAATACGGCTTGCCATACGATCAGGATAGAAGCGATCAATAGCTTCCATCTTCTCGCCCATGCTCATAAACTTGATTGGCTTATCTACCACGCGACGTATTGACAACGCTGCACCACCACGTGTATCACCATCTAACTTGGTAAGTACTACACCATCGAAGTTAAGACGGTCGTTGAATGCTTTGGCCGTGTTCACCGCATCCTGACCTGTCATCGAGTCAACAACAAATAATGTCTCAGATGGATTGAGTGCTTCTTTTAAACGGGCAATCTCATCCATCATCGCTTCGTCAACAGCTAAGCGACCGGCAGTATCGACGATAACTACTTTGATGTTATTTTTCTTAGCATGCTCAATAGCAGCTTTGGCAATCTTAACAGCATCTTTGTTATCAGGTTCAGCATAAACTTCAACACCTACCTGTTCACCCAAAACCTTTAACTGATCAATAGCGGCAGGACGATAAATATCACAAGCCGTTAACATCACCTGGCGACCTTGGCGTTTAATGTAACTTGCCAGCTTGCCCGAGAACGTTGTTTTACCAGAACCCTGAAGACCAGCAATAAGAATGACCGCGGGACTGCCATCAATTTTAATGTCCTCGCTCTGCCCACCCATCAGTTTGGTGAGCTCATCGCTGGTAACTTTTATAAGCAATTGGCCGGGAGAAATGGCTGTGAGCACATCCAGTCCAAGAGCTTTCTCTTTTATTTCATCCGTTACTTCTTTGGCAACTTTATAGTTAACGTCGGCATCAATAAGAGCCTTGCGGATTTCTTTAATGGTAGCCGCAACGTTTATTTCGGTGATCCTTCCTTGTCCTTTCAGTGTTTGAAAGGCTTTTTCCAACTTAATACTTAAACTATCGAACATGGATCGTTAATTTTAATTGGTGATAAATGACTTTAAGGGTGGCAAAGTTAAAAGGATGAACAGGCCCTTCCAAATCAAATTTGCAAGGCTTTTAACAAGGGAAATAAGTCTTCGCGACAGCGGGTTTTAAGCAGGGAAAAGGCATTTTTCATAGCCCCGGCAGTGGTCACTTCATTCTTCACAAGCTGGATAACATCCGAAATGCCTTCGTCACGCAGTGTTTTCTTATCCAGATCACACTTTCCTGCTATCGCAAAAACAGGTTTCTTATGTTGGCGGGCAAGCGCGGTTATGCCATTTACAACTTTGCCCGAAAGAGTCTGGCTGTCAATAGTACCCTCACCTGTAATAACAACGTCGGCATTGATAATGTGGGCTTCGAGATTTGTAAAGTCGGAGATGAATTTAAAACCAGATCTGATTTCAGTTGGCATAATTGTTCTGATCAAAACAGCAATGCCACCAGCGGCTCCTGCACCGGGAAAGTCTGACTTCACATTGAAGTGAGCCGAAAGTTTTGCGTCAATATTCTGAAGCCCCTTATCCAGAATCTGCACAGCTTCAGCATTGGCACCTTTTTGTGGTGCGAAAATATATGCAGCACCTTCAGGTCCATGCAACGGATTATTAACATCGCATAAAACAATGCACGTTACATCATTGCATCGCGGATGTTTCCGACTGTGATCTATACTATAAATGTGCTGAAGATTTTCACCAACAGGTTTCAATCTGTTTTTATGCTGATCGAAGAACTGAAATCCTAATGCTTCTGCTGCACCCATGCCAGCATCGCTGGTAGCCGTGCCGCCAATACCTAGGATGATCGTTGTCACTCCACGATCTAACGCATCGGTTATAAGTTCACCTGTTCCAAAGGATGATGTCAATAATGGATTTCGTTCTTCCTTCGTTAACAGATGAAGACCTGAAGCCTGCGCCATTTCCATGAAGGCAGTTTTGCCGTCTGCTGAAATTCCGTATTGTGCCTTTATCATTCTGAACAACGGATCGGATACTGAAGCTGTGATGATTTTTCCACCGCTGTGATTTGTTAGCAAAGCACATGTACCTTCTCCTCCATCGGCTAACGGCAAGCTTTGTATGGTTAATGAAGAATCACACTCTTTCAAAGATGATGCAATGGCGTCACAAACTTCTTCGGCCGTAAGCGAGCCTTTAAACTTATCAGGAGCAATGAGAATCTTCACACATTACAACGTTGAGCGAAATGGATAATAAGGAAACACATCACCAGCTTTAAACTCGCTGCGCTCCAATGGCAATTCTAAAAAGCCATCAACCTCTTTAAGGTTTGCAAAATCTCCCGAACCTCCACCTGCATCAGGATATGCTTTTAACATTCCAGCTTCATTACGGACTTTTACCTGCAAGAAGTGCGTGAGTTTGGGTTGAAATTTATAATCTGTCGCCAGCACAGCGAACAACGATTGATCAGGCAATCCAAAATTTTTAAGCAACCATGGTCTTATATACCGATAGAAACACATATAGGTTGATACCGGATTGCCAGGCAATGCAAAAACAGTTTTATGTTTACCAACACCAAACCAGAATGGCTTGCCCGGTCGCTGACTTACCTGTTGAATCAATTTAACAATCCCAATTTCTTCAAGCACTTCAGGTACGAAATCAAATTTCCCCTTGGAAATTCCTCCTGATAATATCACGACATCATGATCGTCAACAATTTTTTGTAATTCTTTTTTAAGTAACTCTTTCTGATCAACGAGGTGAAATGAAGTTGAAGTTCCTCCCATCAATTGAATAGCTGCCTGCAATGCATAACTGTTTGAACGGCGAATCTGGTGAAGCGCTGGTGTATCCTGAACATCAACAAGCTCGTCGCCGCTGGCAACAATAGCGATACGTGGAAATACAAATACATCAACCCTACTTTTACCTACCGAAGCAAGCAAGGCAATCTCTGCTGCGGATAGAAGTATGTGAGGCTCAAGAAGTACATCATTCTTTTTTGCATCCTGTGCCTGTGAGTGAATATTTTGTCCTTTGATAACATCATCAACAGTAATGATAGCCATCTTGTCTTTGACTTCGATATCTTCATAACGGATGATGGTATCTGCACCTTCTGGCAATACAGCCCCTGTCATAACCTCGATGCATGTTGTTGGATCTTTTAATACTTTGGCAGGTTCACCAGCAGCCTGAATATCCTGGATGGAGAATTGTCGTTGTCCTTTTAGAAATGTATCAAAGACAATAGCAACACCATCCATGGCCACTCTGTTAAAAGGCGGAAAGTCACGGTCGGCCACAATTTTTTCAGCCAGCACCCGGCACGCAGCATTACTCAGCGAGACTGACTCGATGCGAGGCTTGATGATATTCTTTAAAATGATTTCCGTTGCTTCGTTTACGCTCACCATGATTAATTATTTATCTTTATCTTATTTTTCAACATATTTAGGTTGTTGGTTAGCGGTCACACGCTAAAATTCTGATTGATGGAGATGAATTAAAATTTCTCCCTGGCGATGATCGATGTGTGGCTTGCTTATTTTTTAACCGGGCAACAAGTATCATAACAATGAAAAAACAAAAGCAATTTACACACATTGATGCTTCTGGCAACCCGCAGATGGTGGATGTTTCTCAAAAGGTCACTACGCTTCGTACAGCTAAGGCTCGCGCTGTTGTGAAAGCAGGGAAGGAAATTCTTGACCTCATCAGGAACAATGAACTGATCACAAAGAAAGGCCCGGTATTTCAGACGGCTATTATTGCCGGTGTGATGGGAGCCAAGAAGACTTCAGAATTAATTCCATTCTGTCATCCTTTAGGATTGGAAGACTGCCAGGTAAAAATTACTGTTGAGAAAGGAAAGATTGTCATTGATACGCTTGCAACCTTAACAGCAAAAACCGGTGTTGAGATGGAGGCGCTCACAGCTGCATCTGTTGCTGCACTAACAGTCTACGATATGTGCAAGGCATTATCGCACAACATTATCATTGAAGACATTAAGCTGATGGAAAAGACCGGAGGCAAAAAAGATTTTAAACGCAGATAATTATAGCATGACTCTACGCAAGCGACTTTACCTTACACTGGAGCCAACGGAGAAAGGTGGATGGATTGAAGCCATCTTTGAATTTGTATTGGTGATCATCATTATCATAAATATTCTCGCCATTGTTTTTGATTCTGTTGAAAGCATTCACCTGGAGTATGAAAGCATCTTCAAAAAGATTGAGCTCTACTCTGTATTGTTTTTTACTATTGAATATGTTGCACGCCTTTACTCCATCGTAGAGAGTCCAAAATACAGAGGCGATATAAAAGGCAGATTGAAATTTATTGTGAGCACACTTGCTATAATTGATTTGCTGGCATTTCTTCCGTTCTATCTCACATTCCTACCATTTGATCTTCGCTTCCTGAGAATTTTCAGACTGATGGCATTGTTCAGAATGTTTAAAATTGCACGATACCTTCATGCGTTAAGTGTATTTAAAAAAGTTCTTGTCGATCGCAAGGAGCAGCTTGTCATCAGCTTTATATTTATTGTATTCATTCTCATTTGCATTTCGTTTGCCATGTTTTATGCCGAGCATGATGCGCAGCCGGCAAAATTCAGCAGCATACCTGCCACCATGTGGTGGGGCGTTTCAACACTTACTACGGTTGGTTATGGTGATATTGTTCCGGTAACAACATTAGGTAAATTTTTAGGAGGATTATTCTCCATTGCAGGCATTGGCATTATTGCATTGCCTACAGGTATTCTGTCATCCGGTTTTTATGAGATCATGCACAATCATCACCGAAGAAAAGTAACCTGCCCACATTGCGGCAAAGATTTTCATGAGTAGTAAAATCAACGGACTTATTCTTGCCGGTGGAAGAAGCCGACGCATGGGGCTCGATAAAAGTCTGATTACTTTTCATACTAAACCCCAGCGCGAATATCTTTTTGATTTATTGAACAGACTTTGTAATAAAGTTTATACTTCGTGTAAAGAAGGAGATGATGTGCCTCCTTCTCTTAATCCAATGCCCGATCAATTCCCAATAGAAAGCCCGATTAATGGTATACTCAGTGCCTTTCGCCAGGATGCTACAACAGCATGGCTCACCGTACCTGTTGATATGCCGGATGTAAACCAGGGAACGTTAAACTATCTCATCAGTCATCGAAGCAGTAATCACGTAGCAACATGTTTTTTCGATTCAGAAGGAAAAAATCCTGAGCCATTGCTAACGTTATGGGAACCACAGTCAGCAGCATTGTTGCAGCAGTTCTATGATGCCGGAAACATCAGCCCCCGTGAATTTCTGAAACAATCTAATGTAAACATCATTGCTATTCCTAATAAGCGGGCATTACGCAACATTAATTCTCCCGATGAGTTAACTGACTTTCTATCGGAAGATCATTCTTCATAAAGTATAGTAAGCTCAACACGCCTGTTTTTAGCGCGCTCTTCATCAGTCTTGTTTTCATTGAGAGGTTCACTCATTCCCTTACCATTTCTCTTAACTAGAAACAATCCCGTAAAGCCATGATAAGAAGGGTAACCCCTAAGCGTATAGGATATTTAAGAGCGCTTTCAGAAAAACCTGTGAGGTTAAATTTGCTGCTAACGCTTTCTCTTCCATACGATGAATGATGAAAAGGAAGATTATTTTATAATATTTTTCACAGAGAGAGGCGAAATACTTCACGGCTCCATTTTTTCGTTTTGTCTTTAATTAGCGTTTTCAATCGTTGCAGGTTTTGCAGTGATAATGACTATGGAATACAAAAGATACGGAAGCCTTAAAAATATTTTTTGTAAGAAAGCAAAAGAGGGAACAAATGTTGTTCCCTCTTTGTAATTTAGCAGCGTCTAATAGTTAAGCTTTATGAAAACAATTTCTAAAATTTTCCTTCCGGAGATTTTAACCAATCCAATTAATCGCGATTTAATTCTGATCTTCTTTGCTGGTTTGTTAGCAGCTATCACACTGGTAACGGCA
>DATCRE010000645.1:0-11390 GCA_036569145.1 Cyclobacteriaceae bacterium | reverse complement strand
GCAGTGGGCTGTTACTGAGTTCTACACCAATGCAGTGAAGATCGGATATTCACACGCAGTATTCCTGATACCCGAAGATATTTTTACTCAGATGTCTATTGAAGATACAGTGAGCCAGGTGAGTGATTCTATTCCATTAACTTATGTCACCAGTATGGAGGCCGCTGTAAAATGGCTGAAACAATTTTAATATCTGCAACATAAAGACAGCTATAAAGTGTGGATAAAACAATTTTGACAACAACTAAACAACTACATACATGCAGAATTATTTTGAAAAAGATTACGTGAGCGTAAGATATAACAAAGCCAATCATATCATTATATCCTCGTGGCTGATCCCTCCTACCTCAACTGAATTCAGAGAAGGAATGAACGCAACGATTAAAGCATTAGAACATTTCAAAACGGGCAAAGTAATTTGGGATACATATCAACTGGGTGTACTTCATCCGGATGATCAGCATTGGGCCGCTACGGAGCACTACAATAATGCGCTGAAGGTCGGGTATTCACATGCTGTATTATTAATTCCAGAAGACATTCTTACACAAATGTCTATTGATGATACTGTAAGCCAGGTGCAGAATCTCATTCCCATAAACTACAGCCCTACCATGGAAGCAGCAGTAGAATGGTTGAAACAATTTAATAAGTAATTTTTATCTCAACTATCAATAATACTCTTGACTCAAGGCTAATTCTGATTTACCCGTGAGTTGAAAAGGAGAATATCAATACACAAACTGAACATGATTAAGAAATAAAATAATTATCAATGCAGCATCTTTACGATGTACCATTACATCGAGTTATTTAACAATTATTTTTGCGACATATTTCTCTTAAAATAGGCAACAAATGAAATTTACCAGAACTATCGACCATTAATCTGAAAATGAGGCTTGTTGTAGAAGTTTTTATAATTGAACTAAATCAGCATATCACTTTTGCGGCTCACTAAAAACAATATGACATGAAAAAATTGATTTTCCTTTTCGTATGTGTGGCTTGGTTCGGTTGCAGCAAGAATGATTATGAAATAGAAAACCAGATAAAAAGTAAGGTTGATGCAGCAGGAAACGCTGTAACACTTGGTCAACCAACCTGGATAACTGGTTATCCTAACATAGCGTATGGAGCTGTTTCAGTTGATATCAATTTAAAAACTGACGTTGCGTCTAAAGTTTACTGGGTTGTTTCTACCAAAGCACTGACTCTTACTACCGCTGAGCTTAAAATACAGGCAGTATCTCCAACTAATGACGCTATTAAATTTCACGGTACAACTACTTTAACGGCAAATGTTTCAAAGCTTCAAACCGTTAAAGGGCTTGCACAGCATACCCGCTACTATACTTACGTGGTTGCCCAGACGACCACTACAAGTGCCATTTTACAAGCGGTTCCTACAAACTTATCAAACTTTATTACCCATTACCGACAAGATACAGGGTATTATCAATCGGCTGCAGAGAACAGAAAAGTTTTGTATCTGATCTACAGACCTGAAGAGGTTTTGAAATACAAGAAGAAGTATCCTATCCTGTTCTTCCTGGGCGGAAACGGCGAGGTGGCTACATCTACCAAGCCTATCAACTATTATAACTTTAACCGTACGTTGCCAGAGTATATTAAAAATGGAAACGACGTACCAATGATTGTGCTAACCATTCAGCATGTTGTTAAAACCTGGAACGTTGCCCTCATTGATGAAGGTGTTAATCATGGCCTGAAAACCTATCCGGTTGATACAAGAAAAGTTTATATGTCGGGTTGTAGTGGTGGTGGCTTCGGCACATGGAATTATTCTGTTGCTCACCCTGATAAACTTGCAGCTATTGTTCCTATATCAGGTGGTGGAAGTGCCAGTAAGGCGTGCAATCTGAAAAACGTTTCGATCTGGGCGTTTCATAATGCCATTGATGGTATAGTTCCATCTTCTAATTCACAAAGAATGATTGACGCCGTGAAAAGCTGCTCACCTACCAAGCAAGTAAAGCTTACCTACTTCTATGATATTGATGGCAAGGCACACCACGATTGCTGGCGAAGAGTTTTCAATAAGAATGACAAGGACTGGAGCAAGACTCCTGATATGCCACGCATTGACATCTATGCATGGTTGCTAACAAAGAGTTTATAATTAATGTAATACTTTGGTGGATTGTTGTTGCTGCTCTTCAATAGAGCATAATTTTCCAGCGCAACAAACAACACAAAAAATCCAGGCTATAAATAAATGGCCTGGATTTTTGTTTTAAATAATACAATCTCAAAAATTGTATCAATCAATTACAAATTTTGTTCGCTCTTTCGAATATGTGAGTGTGAGCTTGTGCATAGCCCTGGTACATGCAATATAAAGCATGCTTTTATCAACATCAGTCTGGTAATTGCGTGAAGACGTATACGGTATAATTACTTCATCAAACTCAAGACCTTTTGATAAGTGAACTGTTGTGATGATGATACCTTCTTTAAATGAAGTACTATCGTCTGTGAGAAGATTAACCGTTGGCATTTTTAGATCATCATATAAAGTCCGGGCCTGCTCCAATGTCTTACAAATAATACCCAGTGACTGATAACCTGAATTCTTAAAATTGATGATCATGTTCTTTATCGCTTCAGCTTCTTCAAGATTGCTGTTGAAGCCAGTCACTACTGGAACTTCTCCATGCCTTTCCATTGGAATGAGATTTGGATTAGGCGAAATTCGCTGAGCAAAAGCAGTGATCTGAAAAGTAGAACGATAACTCCTGAAAAGCTTTACAATATCACCCTGTGGAAATACCTGTTCAATACCTTCCGCAGATGATGAGCTGTATGGATTTACTTTCTGACTCACATCACCCAAAATAGTTTTCTTGCATCTGAATACACGTGAGAGCACACCGTATTGTATGGGCGTGTAATCCTGCATTTCATCTACAAGCAAATGTTTAACGTGATCATACGCCTGTATACCTTCCAGCCTAATCTTGCAATAAATCAACGGAAATACATCGGCATACTCCAGCGATCCATTACTCATCGTTATAAACATTTCAGGCTTGCCCATCCATTTATAGAAATCTTTATAGAGATCATATACATTGCCTACTTTAAATATCTTTGGAATGGTTTCCCATACCTGCGCTTTTTCACGACCTGTTAATTTTCGTTGTGCTGCATTTCTAACATATTGTAAAACTTCTTTCGCAACCTCAGGCACCCTTTTCAAAATAGGCATGCGATGCCACGCTTTGAAACGCTCCAGCATATAAGGAAATGGAACAGCCACTCCTGCTACTTTTAATTCAGTAAAATCAAAATAATTATTCTCAATGTGAATGAAGTACTGATTGAGCTTACTTAAAAATTCGAATGTCGATTTGAATTTTATACGCTCAATGAAAGCTGCATCGTGAACTTCAAGTAGTGCAGATACTTGCTGAAAAAAACTTTGAAACCTGTACTTATTCTCTAATAAATCATTAGCCAGTTCTTCCATACCCATTTCAGGAATGTGTTCCTCTCCCAGTTCTGGCAAAACGTTGGAAATGTAATCAGCAAAAACTTTATTGGGCGAGATAATAAGAATGTCTTTTGCTGAAATTGTTTCCCTGAAACGGTACAGTAAAAATGCTATGCGGTGTAATGCGATTGATGTTTTTCCTGATCCGGCAACACCCTGGATAATCATAACACTTGCCGTTTCATTTCTGATAACAGCATTCTGATCGCGCTGAATGGTAGCGACAATATTCTTCATCTTGTCGTCAGATGACTTGCTAAGTTCTTTCTGGAGAATATCGTCATGGATGTTCACAGCGTTCTCAATCATGAACTCCATCTTTCCATCCCTGATTTTGTATTGACGTTTCAGCTCAATGATTCCCTTCACATTTCCTGATGGTGTTCTGTACCAGGCATCACCCAATTCAAAATCATAAAACATAGATGAGATTGGTGCACGCCAGTCGAAGATGAGGTTGGAATGTTCATCGGCAAATGAATAAATACCAATATAAATAGTCATGGTATGCTCCTTGCCTTCTTTAAAATCAATACGACCAAAGTATGGCGATTGTCCCAGCTTGATCAATTTCTTTTTTCGAGCCACAGCGTTTTCACCTGTGAAGGCCATCCGGTTAATAGATTGTCCGACAGAAACCATGTCAGCTTCATCCATTCCCGATTGATGCTCGTAAATGTATTCTTTGTTCTGGCGTAACTCTGCAGAGTATTGCTTCACCGAGTCGTCAGCTCGCTTAATGCTTAACAGGAGCTTCTCCTTGATTACTTCTAGGTATTCGCGCTCTTCGTGTTCAGTTGTATTAATCATGTGCAGTGGTCGATCGTTGGTCTTAGGGCAAGTTTCAAAAATAACACAGGATTTGGTTTTATTTCAATATATTTTATAGAAACGGTAATACGATTATAAACCACAAAGACACGATGACACTAAGGAATCACAAAGATAAAATCATGTTATCTTCTTAGTGAAACTTGGTGCTCTTCGTGTCTTTGTGGTTCTATACAACTTTTTTATCTATACTTGTAGTACGTTTTTCACATGATTAGAAGATTCTATAGTGTCTTATTTCTGATCCTGATCCTTTTTAATACAATTGGATATTATTGTTTGTTCTTCATAGACAAGCAAAAGACAGAGCATATTGCTCGCGTCATTGAAGGCAATGCCAATGAAATCAGTGGTAACATTATCTTTCGTATACCAATGGATTTTCCCAATACAGAGATTGCCAAAAACTTCAAACCCGTTGATGGTGAGATTACGTATGATGGCGAAACCTATCACCTTGTAAAACAAAAACTCTACCAGGATACGTTGTATGTTGTCTGTATTAAAGACGCTCAACATAAAGAGATCAGAGAGGCTATTCATGATTATGCTGAATCATTCACAGACCACCCTGTTAATGCAAATTCAGGTGTGAAGATATTTGATTTTCTATCGAAGGATTATATTTCCATAGATTATTCCATTCAATCGCAGAAAACAGGCTGGGCAATAACGTTGTGCTTTACTACAGCTTTCAGAAATCTATACAAATTCACGCATGCTGATGTTGTCTTTCAGCCACCTCAACTAACAGAACCAATCATCTCTTAACAAATCAGCAACGTATTGTTCTGGTTAATCTATTTACTTATCCATCCTGCGATGGGTTGAGTAAATGCATATTTCTATTTATAAAAAAATAGTGCCCATTACATTTTGGCCATGCCACCCTATTACTATGTTTATATGGAAAACAGAAAATTACTTATATCATTTTTATTGATACTTTACGCTATTACTGTCAAGGCTCAGAATAACGAACTCGCCGACACATTAAATAACATTACCATCGTTGCTGCTAAACAACATTATCTCCAGGATGTTGTTAGTGTAAATCTATTCGCTGGTAAAAAGACTGATGTTATAACGTTACATGGAGGTGAAGCTAATCTTCCTCAGAATACAGCAAGAATGATCTTTGCAAAAATTCCCGGTATTAATAATTGGGATATGGATGGAGCAGGAACTCAAATGAACATCAGCACACGTGGTACAGATGCTCATCGGTCTATTGAGATGAACATGCGACAAAATGGTTATAACACAAACTCAGATTTATTCGGTTATCCTGAAAATCATTTTACAATACCCATGCAAGCCGTCAGGCAAATTCAATTGGTAAGAGGATCAGCCGCACTACAATTCGGACCACAATTCGGAGGCATGATGAATTATGTATTGAAGGATGCCGACACAACGAAAGTATTCTCCCTGGAGAGCGAACAAACCACAGGCTCTTTTAATTTCTTCAATTCGTTTAACGCCGTTGGTGGAACTAAAGGCAAAGTAAGCTACTATGCTTATTATGATAATCGTCATGGCGATGGCTGGAGACCAAACTCAGCATTTAATTACCAGACGTACTATGCTTCCATCAAATATCAGTTTAATAAGAACGGCAGTATAACTTTCCAGATGTCGCGGATGAATTACAGGCAACAAATTGCAGGTGGATTAACAGATGAACAATTTGCTGCCGATGCACGAAAATCTTATCGCGCGCGAAACTATTTCAGTCCTAAAATTAATATTCCTGCTATTATTTTTAATTACAATCTTTCATCACAAACTCAACTCAAAGTAACGACTAATGGATTATGGGGCGAACGCAGCAGTGTTCAATATCTGAGAACAGCCAACATTGCAGATACAATCAACACCACAACGGGCGGCTACAATCCACGCCAGGTAGATCGTGATTTCTATTACAGCATATCATTTGATGCCAGGCTATTGCATCGATATTCCATAGGACAAACAAAAGCAGTGCTGGCAACGGGTATAACCTATTCGAATTCTCATACGCGCAGAAAGCAATTAGGCACGGGCACAACAGCCAGTGATTTTGATTTCAGTCTTGTAGCACCTTATGAAGTCGATCTGCATTTACACACCCTCAACTATGCTGCATTTCTTGAAAACATATTCAGACTTACCGATAAGTTTTCTGTAACACCCGGAGTGCGCTATGAAATAGTCAATTCGTCGTTAAATGGTTTAATTAAGGACGGCGCTTTTCCTGTAACCTATAAAGGCAACAGACACTTTCCCTTGTTTGGCATGGGACTTCAATATCAGATTAACCATCACAGTCAGCTTTATGGAAACATCTCTCAGGCTTACCGTCCTTATCTATATGCAAACATCACGCCTGCCGATCAGCTTGGTATTATCGATCCAAATTTGAAAGACAGCAAGGGATATGATGTTGATCTTGGTTATCGTGGACAGATCTCCAACCTGTTAACATTTGATGCTAACATGTTTTACTTGTTCTATGGAAACAAGATTGGCAAAGTAAATATGACGGAAAGCAACAATGTGACGTATCTCTACACAACAAATATTGGTAACTCCATAGCGAAAGGTGTTGAAGTGTATGCTAACCTTTCACTGGTCAAATTAGTAACAGGAAGTATCAACTCGCTTGATGTCCGTATTTTTAATTCTCTTGCATACACGCATGCCCGTTACACAGATGCTCACAAAGAAAATCTTAATCTAACCGGGAAACATGTTGAAGGTGTACCTGAATGGAATGAGAAAGCTGGCTTTGAAATTAAAAACAGAGGCATCACTACTACTATTCAGACAACGCACATAAGTAAACAATTTAATGACGCCAATAATACTGTTTACAGTGTAACAGGCGCTACAGGAGTTGTTCCCTCCTACACGTTGTTCGATTGGTCATTTCAATGGAGCTTTATGAAGAACTATCATATAGCGGGTGGTGTCAATAACTTCACCAACACGAAATATTTTAGCCGAAGAATTAACATGTATCCCGGGCCTGGAATTTTGCCTGGTGATGGAAGGAGCTTCTACGTATCGGTAGGTGTGAAGCTATAAAGCGTAGAATTCATTTTCAAGTCTTGAGAAGCTTCCCTGCAAGGAAGCTTTTCTTTTTAAGTCATAAAATGAAGTGGAATCCGCGTGATATTCATTCAATTAACCTTATCTTGCATCGTTATATCCAAATATACATAACGAATGCAATAATGTAACTCATGAAAAAAGGAAAAGCATTTTTTATGCATACGCTGTCTTTTGTACTATTAATCTCAATAGAGAGTTTTTCTCAAACTGCTCCTTTCATAACTGTTGAAGGCGAAGTATTGAAACCACTTAAAATCACTATTGATAATCTTTTAAAATACAAACAAACGGAAATCATTGATAAAGATAAGGACGGTAAAGAACACAAATATGTTGGTGTACGTCTTGTTGATGTGCTCGATTCCGCAGGTGTAACGCTGGGCAAAAAGTTGCGTAGTGATAATTTAGCCAAATATGTTCTTGTTAAAGCAACGGATGGATATGAAGTTACATTCGCGCTTCCCGAAATAGATCCTGAGTTTACAGACCAGACTATCTTGCTGGCTTATCAGGAAGATGGCAATCCGCTGAAAAAGGGAGAAGGTCCATTCAGAATGATTGTACCAAAAGATAAAAAGCATGCCCGGTGGATTCGCGAAATTAGTACCATTAAGATTTTGTTCGCCAAAGAATGATTTATAAAATAGATAACTTTAAAAGAACATACTACGCCATGAACAAGATCAGGTTAAGTATAGCATTTACATTTATATTTCTGGTAACACAGGCAGAAGCACAACAATCTAATAAAATACTTATTGCCGCTGCCTCAGATCTCAAGTTTGCACTTGACTCTGTTGTTAATGCTTTCAAAACAAAAAATGCCGGAACTATTGATGTTACTTACGGATCTTCAGGAAAACTGTCGGAGCAAATTTCGAATGGCGCTCCCTTTGATCTTTTCTTCTCGGCGGACATCACGTATCCTAATCAACTAAAAGAAAAAGGTCTAACAATTTCCGATATCTATCCGTATGGTGTTGGAAGAATTGTAGTGTGGAGCAAAAAAATTAATCCGCAGACTGAAGGCATAAAATCACTCCTTCAACCTTCTGTAAAAAAAATAGCTATTGCCAATCCTGCACATGCACCGTATGGCAAACGTGCTGAAGAAGCGCTTACTTACTACAAAATGTCGGAGGCTACTAAAGACAAATTAGTTTACGGTGAAAACATTTCTCAGACAGCACAGTTCGTCACAACAGGCGCTGCCGACATTGGTATCATCGCATTGTCATTGGCACTTTCGCCTACCATGAAGCACGAGAATGGAAACTATTATCTCGTTCCGGAGAATAGCCATCAACCGTTGGTGCAAGGAGTCGTTCTCACCAATCACGCAAAAGGTAATGATCTGGCTGTGGCGTTTCTTCAATTTGTAAAAAGTAATACATCTCAGGAAATACTTCGCTATTTTGGCTTCTCAAAACCACAATAAGCATAATGCTTGATTTTGAACCTTTCTATCTTACGTTCAAATTGGTCACCGTAACAACGGTGATACTATTTTTTATTGGAGTTCCGTTAGCATGCCTGCTGGCATTTAGTCGTTCAAGATTTATCGTTATACTGGAAGCGTTGGTTGGCTTACCCATTGTATTGCCACCATCCGTACTTGGCTTTTATCTGCTGCTGGCCTTTAGTCCTGAGAATGCCTTTGGAAAATTTCTTGAACACCATTTTGATATCAGGCTGGTATTTACTTTTCCCGGACTTGTGATAGCATCCGTGATTTATAGTATTCCATTTATGGTGCAGCCCATTCAATCGGGTTTTAGAATGGTTCCACAATCATTACGCGAGGCTTCTTATATGTTAGGGAAAAGTAAACTTACTACGCTCATAAAAGTAGTGTTACCCAATATGAAATCATCACTTATAACAGGATGCATTTTATCGTTTGCCCATACCATCGGTGAGTTTGGTGTTGTGTTGATGGTGGGTGGAAATATTCCGAGAGAGACCCGCGTTGTTTCCATTGCTATTTTTGATGAGGTTGAAGCGATGAATTATAATCATGCTACCATCTACTCAACCATCTTGCTTGTCTTTTCTTTTCTTGTGCTAGTAAGTGTTTACCTGGTTAACCAACGTGCACATAAAGTGCATTACCTGTCATGATAGCCATCGATATTGAAAAGAAACTTCATGGCGCCAATGGCGAATTAAATTTGCAGTGCAAAACGCAGATTCACACTGGTGAATTAGTAACACTCTATGGTCCATCAGGATCTGGCAAGACAACTATTCTAAGAATGATCGCAGGTCTGTCCAGGCCTGATCATGGATATATTGAAGCTGACAATCATGCATGGTTTAATTCACAAAACAAAATAAACCTGAAGCCTCAGCTTCGAAATATAGGCATGGTATTCCAGGAGCATTCTCTTTTTCCTAACATGACGGTAAGAGGCAATCTTGAATTTGCATTGGAGAATTCTCAACCAAAAAAAATCATTGATGATCTTCTTGAGCTTACCGAACTGGAACAGCTTCAACATAAAAAGTCTTCGCTTCTCTCAGGCGGACAAAAGCAACGTGTAGCACTGGCACGTGCGATGGTAAGAAAGCCAAACTTGCTTTTACTTGATGAACCTTTCTCTGCGTTAGACTTTGAGATGCAATCAAAACTGCAGGACTATATTTTAAAAGTTCATCAACATTATAATCTTACTACAATCCTAGTAAGTCATGATATTGTAGAAGTTATTAAAATGTCGAAACGTGTATTGGTGATTGAAGATGGGCGAATAAAAAAAGATGGTCTACCAGCTGATGTGCTTCCTTTAGACAATCTGCGCTCCATTCTCAATCATCTTCAGAAAATATAACTAATACAACGATTCGCCATTCAGATCGGTGGTGAGCACGTCGCTCATGTAATCAAAGAATGGACGTATGCTCATAAAGACTTTATTCACTTTCCCTGCAAAATCTTTCGACAGCACTTCTTCATCTGTAAATGAATGTTCGAACCAGTATTGTTTGAATTTAAGAAGTTTGATAGCAGGGTGATCAGACTCAAATCCTCGTGGAGCAGTTCTTACTTTCTGCCCTCTCATCTCACCAAAGTTTGATTTGATAGACTTTGAATTGAGAAGCTTGTTCCACTGATCGTAATTACTTTCAATATCAAGTCTGATTCGCTTCAGGTCTTCTGCGTTGGGATATGAGAACCCACATCCAACGTGTGAATCACCTGGTTTGATCCAGATGTAATAGCCGCCGCGCAGCATGGGCTTAACGCGTTTTAAATATCCAGCAAAGCGTGGATTATACGGCGACTTATCTTTTGAAAACCGAACGTCATTATAAATCCGGTATAGACTCTTTTTAGCTGACCGATTTTCTAACTGATCATGCGCGTTCATTTTTGCCATCAAAGTCTCCATAAACATTTCAGCATTCTCTTTTGCTTCCAGGTAGTCTGCCTTGTGCGCTTCAAACCATTCACGGTTATTATTTCTTGAGAGCTTCTTTAAAAAGTCGAGTGTTGCTTTGGTGATGGCTGTATTATTCACAAGTAAAAATTAAGATCAAATTGTTTTAAAGAATCAATGATTTCACTTCAATAAATTCAGGCATTGCCATAAACTTTTACAACACCTTCGCGAATGGATTTTCCGTCATCAGATGAAATGAATGCCATAATGGAAGCTATCTCTTCTGGTGCAACCCATTTTGAAAAATCAGCATCGGGCATGGCCTTGCGATTAACAGGTGTATCAATTGTACTTGGCACAACCACATGCGTTACAATGTTATGCGATGCACCTTCAGCATTAAGATATTCGGCTAGTTTAAAGAGCAATGATTTAGAAAGTGAATATGCTAATAAACCTTTACCATCCTTAGCCTGAAGAGCAGGACGCGAACCAATTAGAATTATTCTTCCTCCCGCATTCTGTTTTTTCATTTGCTGAAAAACAGGACGAACAAC
>DATCRE010000644.1:0-4193 GCA_036569145.1 Cyclobacteriaceae bacterium | reverse complement strand
CATAAATGATTCATGGCGTATAACAGAGATGAAATTTAATTTCAAATACATTGACGGTAATAGCGACTTGCCCAGATTAGCTCAAGAAAGATTGAAGAAATAAAAAATGAGAATGCTGAGTGGAAAAATTCGTTTTCCACGAATAAGTTGTGCGCGGAACAAATTAGGGATTTGAATTTTTTCAAAAACAGTTTTTTCTTCTTTAATAAAATCAAGAATCCTCAACGATTTCATTTTGCAAAAGCTCTTTCGATATCGACCATTATCCGAATTCTTGTTTAAAGAACTGTACTATCAAGAAATCTATTTTGCTTCCTATAAGGAATTAAATGATCCTCTTGATATGAGCTTACGAGTTGAATTTACGGCACGCGAAGAAAATGAAATTGAATACTTAATTTGGGTATTATTAAAAACAACATTAACTGTATTCGAATCCAATATATCAGAATCTGAACAAGAGAATAATAGTCGGTTAATTGCCTTCAACAAAAATCACGAGTCAAGGAATTCATTCAAAAGAAATCTCTTTATTCAATTAAATCAATTAAAATCAAGTAACAGTTTTATCAACATTGACTTACTAGAGTGCGCTGTTGCGAAGGCGGTTGAAGAGTGTTCAATTAATTTCAAAATCAATCTTTCTAGTTTCAGAAATGAAATTCAGCGCTTGTCAATTAAATTTCTTGAAAGCAGCTATGCAACATGCTTTTCAGAAGCGAATGATGATTTTTTAATGTGGTCACACTACGCAAGCAAACATTCAGGCGTCTGCTTGGAATTTAGTTTGGAAAATGAAAGAATGTTTCCATACAAATTCACTGGACGGAGAAAATACGATCAGAATGAGTATTTACAAAGAATATCAAAGATGGAAATTGAAGCAACAGTCATTTGGGAAGGACTCAACAAAGTTGAGTATAGGGATGAACAGGCGCACATAAATTTCTTTGAATTTGCTCCCGTATTTGACAATGAACACAATTGCGATTTAATAGGCCTATCAAAAAGCTGGACCCACAAATTTGCATACGAGCTTAAGCATGCATTTTCAATTAAGACAAAGCCTTGGTCATATGAGAAAGAATGGCGTGCTATTGAAATAAATTTCGGAGATAAACAAGCGCCGGAAGAAAGGATAAAGCATTATCCAATTGAGGTTTTAAGTTCAATTTATTTCGGAATGAGAACGCCTGAATCTGTCAAGAAAAGAATATTCAAGATATTTAGTAATCAAAGAAAGGACTTAAAATACTTTGAGTGCAAACCGACAAATGGCCGTGAGTTGACTTTTGAAAGATGGGAGTATTTTGACGAGTAATGTCATGAAGCAAGTTTCTAACTTATGCAAAACAAATGAACTTCTTATTTTTTCTGCATGAGTCGTAATTATAAAGTAAGAGATCAGGAGAAATTATACTTCATTTGAAGGTTACATGCAAAATAATATATGTACCCGAATGGGGCATGTTCTGCCTTCAATGGCCTGACGGATATAGAAATAAATTTCCAATGAATCCGGAACGATATGAAAAAATGAAATGAGGAGACTAGGATAGATTGTAAATAAATTTCTCAATCTTTAAACATATCAATAAAATCTTTCTTTTTAGCAGGCGAAACCTCCAGCTCTTTATTATTCTTCATCGTAACGTAACCACCCTTACCTTTTGAATAGCGAACAACATAATCAGGATTGATGACATAGGAGCGATGAATGCGCATGAAATGATGTTCACCCAGGATGTCTTCAAAATATTTTAAAGTTCGGCAGATCATTAAAGGTTGCCCGGTTTCAAAATAAAAGCGCGTAAAGTTGTCGACTGCTTCGCAATAGATTATTGATTTGATAGCCACTACTTCAAAGCCTTCAAGCGTTGGCAGCATGATCTTCTGATGTTGCTTTGTTTCTGTACGAAGATTGTCGAGCAGCACGCGAGTATGTTGAGTGTATTCCGTTTGAGCGCGTTCTTTTTTTATTTTCTCAACGGCTTTTATGAGCTCATCAATATCAATAGGTTTGAGAAGATAGTATGCCGCACTTTGATTTAATGCTTTAATGGCGTAATTATCAAATGCTGTTACAAACACCGTTTCAAAATTAACAGCCGATACCTGGTCGAGTAAATCAAAACCGTTTCCATAGGGCATTTCAATATCAAGAAACACAATGTCAGGTTGATGTTGATGGATGGCCGCTAAACCTGTGGCTACCGATTCGCCATAACCAGAAATGGTAATGTCACTGCAATACTTGGTGAGATAGTTTGCCAGAATTTCGCGGCTGTCTTTTTCGTCGTCAATGATTACAGCTTTCATATTAGTGATTCACGTTTATTGGTAATATAAGCGTTACATGAGTTCCGTTTCCGTCCCTTCTGTCTTCTATATCAACAGTATAATTTGTTTTGTAAACTTTGTTTAGAATCAGGAGACGTTCCTGGATATTTTTTAATCCCGTAGAATGATGTTTCTTCTGATTAACCGTTTTAAGCTCTGCTGATTTTTTTCTTCCAATGCCATCATCTGTAATGCTAACACGAAGATGACCATGTTCCTGTTGAAAAGATAACGTGAGATGTCCGACAGTTTCTTTATAACGCAAGCCATGCCATACAGCATTTTCAATATACGGTTGAATGAGCATGGGAGGCAACATTACTGATTCGGTGTTGATGGTTTCATCCATGATAATTTCATACTCAAACTTATCGCGAAAACGATAATGCTCCAGCTTTAGATAGAGTGTAAGAATCTCTTGCTCTTTGCTGAGTGAAATAAAATCCTCTTGTGAATTTTCAAGCACAAGCCTCATCAGCTGTGAAAACTCGGCGAGAAATTTATTAGCCGTGCGTTCATCCTGTTGAGCAATGAAATGATTTACAGAGTTCAAGGCGTTAAAAATGAAATGAGGATTCATCTGGCTGCGTAATGATTTCAACGCCAGCAATTGATTGGCGAGTTTGCTGGCCTGCGCATTTTTGTAAATGAAATATGACGTAACAGCAATAATCAAGATAATGCCGAGCAAGCCGTAAATTATCAGTTGTTGCCTGAAGACAGTTTCTTTTGCAATGGTTTCATCACGCTGACCAATGGTAATGTATTTGGAAAGCTCTTCGATATCTTTTTGTTTTTTAATCAGGTCAGACTTCTCAACAAGTCGATGCTGATTTTGTTTTTCCATACGATCGACAGCCGCGCTGTATTTTTTATAAGCGTTGATAGCGCGGTCATTTCTTCCTTTCTTCTCATACAAATCGGCCAGCGATAAAAAAGCTTTAGCCTGGTCTTGGGGGTTGTTGATAGTATCAGCAATAAGTGCAGCTTCTTCAAGTTCTTTAATGGCGGAAGATGTTTCACCTTTGGCGACGAGTGCCTTGCTCAGTTCAACTTTGTCTTTCGAAACTTCTGAATAGTTGTCAGCCTTTTTATTGTATTCTATGGATTGGTTACGCAGATCAATTTCATCGTCGTATCGTTGCTGTTGTATCAGCACATCAGAAATGGCTTCTTTTGTTTTTATATTAGCGGCAACCTCTTCCTTCATTGCTTTAGGCGCCAGTTTTTTTTCAGCAGCGCTGTTGCTCACTGAATTTTGATAAAGCCCTTGTGCCTTGTCCACGTTGTTTGTTCGTGCGTAAATCTTGGCTTTCTGATTTTGAATTCGTGATTCCAGCGGTTCATCTACTGATTTGGAAATCTTACGACGCTCGTCGAGTATGGCTAACGCTTCATCATAACGGCCCATCTGGTAATACACTTCAGAGATGTCGAGCTTGCGTTCTATTTGTTCCGTCGCGCTTGATTTTAGCGCCAGTGCTTCCTGGAAATACTGTAACGCTTCTGTGTAACGTTCAAGCTTCAGGCTTGTATTGCCCAGACCTCGTAATGATTCGCGATAATCTTTCGTGTTAGCGTAGGTTGGCTTTAATTTTTGATTCGCCAATAAAAAATTTTCGAGAGCAAGTTTCCATTCAGCGATGTCTTCGTTAATCTCACCGAGCAGTATATAACATTTCCCTTCACTATAAACATCCTGTTGAGCGATGCTCAGGCCCAGCGCTTCTTTAACTTTGTTCAAAGCCTCGGCGGTGTTCTCATCTTTAATAGCGCTGGCATCGTCAAGCACATCATTTACACTACGCTGTGAGCTGGATTTATAACGTTTATAGGAACTTTCCTTTTGAGCC
>DATCRE010000643.1:0-14680 GCA_036569145.1 Cyclobacteriaceae bacterium | reverse complement strand
AGATACCCATATCTGGATTGGACTATAAAACTTAGTGCTGACGACAAACTTAAAATCAATGAAGTAGTAAGCCTCGTAGGCATACAATCTTTAATGAGCAAAAGAATTGATGAACTCAGTGACGGTCAGCTTCAGCTCGTTATGATTGCCCGCGCACTAGTACAAGATTGCGATATCATTTTGCTGGATGAACCCACTGCGCACCTCGATCTCAACAACAGGGTTGAAATCATGAACTTGCTACGCAGTATTGCCCATCAACAAAATAAAGCTATAGTTGTTGCTACTCATGAACTTGATCTTGCCTTGCAAACAGCTGACAGGATTTGGTTGGCTAGCAATAAGCAAAACATTATCACTGGTATGCCTGAAGACCTGGTTTTAAATGGCTCCTTCGATGAAATTTTCCAATTCAAAGGTTTTGATCTTAAAACAGGTAAGATTCAACACATAGCCTATCGTGATATTCATGTCACTTTGCTTGGCAACGGTCCTGAATTATTATGGACACGAAATGCGCTGGAACGAAATGGCTATACAATAGATTCAAATGCTGATATCATTATTACCTTGATATATGTTGATAACAATTTACGCTGGAGTGTCAGAATGAATGATCATGAATTTATTTGTGATAGTATTAGAGCAGTGATTGATCGTTTGTGATTTTTTACACCCTCCGTATTAATTATTGTCACCAACTACTCAGATGATTTCATATCTACAAGATAGACTGGTATGATTTACTTGCGAGTAATACTTTACCTCTTTTTTCAGCAACACGAATAATATAATCATCCTCAGCGATCAGCAACCCTGCATTATTTTTATAAATATGAGAGAAAACAAACCACACCCAGTCGCTCAGTTCTTTAAGTTGCTCATCAATCTGATTTAACTATCCTATCGAGCGAAGAGATTATACTTTAGAATACAATATATAGCCCAGAATCCATCTCTCCATCCAATCTTTTTACCCTCTTCATAGGTTCTGCCGTAGTATGAAATGCCTACTTCATAAATCCGTATTTTGGGAATGCGGGAGACCTTTGCTGTAACCTCTGGTTCAAATCCGAAACGATTCTCTTTGAGCGTTATTGATTTAATGATTTCAGCCCTGAAAAGCTTGTAACAAGTTTCCATGTCTGACAAATTAAGATTGGTAAATACATTTGATAGGAAAGTTAAAAACTTATTGCCGAGGGTATGCCAGAAGAAAAGAATGCGATGCGCATTGCCGCCTAAAAAACGAGAACCATACACAACATCTGCCACATCTGTCACTATTGGTTTTAAAAGTAAATTATATTCATGAGGATCGTACTCAAGATCTGCATCCTGTATGATAATATAATCACCCGTTGCCTGTTGAATGCCTGTACGTAGTGCTGCTCCTTTGCCCATATTCACTACATGATTAAAATACAGAATTTTCAATTCAGGGTTCTCAGACTTATATTGTAAAACATAATTTTCGGTATCGTCTTTAGAACAGTCATTGATTATCACTAATTCTTTTTCAATTTCATCAATTAGCTGAGTCACTTTTATTTTATCAAGAATAAAACGGACAGTCGCACCTTCGTTATATACTGGAATGATAATGGAAAGTTTTTTGGTCATACGTGATTATGCTTTTTCACCTACCACTATTACTGACAGGCCTATTCTTTGCAAAAGAACTTTATCAATGATTTTAATGACAGGAACCAAGGTGTTGTAAAATTTCATCTGGCTGGCAGGTATTGTTTTGTTCTGTTGAATTTTACCAGAGGTTATCCAGCCAATAATACCTATGGCATTAAAATAAGTTACTTTTTTAATTTTCAATTCGTTTTTCAAAAAAACGTTGGTGAGACTTTTCCTGGTGTATCTTCTATAATGACCAAGTTCCTTATCAAAAGTATTGTAAAGTGAATTATATGCCGGAACGAGAATTATCAATGTACCTCCCCGGCTTTAAAAAACGCTTACAATTGGCAATTGCCAGTTCGTCATCTTTTATATGCTCAACCACGTTCAGGGCGAATACAGTATCAAACGTATTAAGGTGCGATCCAAATTTTAAGCTTAAATCAGGATCTGTTAAATCTATACTTAATAATTGCTCATTCTTAAGATGAAATTTATGTTCAAGGTAATCGCAGTAATTTGCACGGATATCGCTCAGTACAATGTCTTTCTTCTTTTCTAAAAAGAAATTTGAAATGTTACCTATACCACTTCCTATTTCAAGAATTTTACCCTGGCAATGAGGTGAAATGGTTTCGAACATCCATTGATTGAATCTATCAGCCTTAGCGATCGCTTTAAGTGTTTGTTCTTGCCTCAACGTCGAGTTCTTTATACTCAAAATTATTCATCCGATAAGCTATGACCTTTATTATTGCGTGCAATAACGCAATTTGAAAGAAAATTAAAAAATGCAGACACCTTCTCGTTCATTGAACGATACCGCGAGCAAAACAGAACAATATGCACAGGAGCACAATTTAGTATCCACCACAAGGATTATTTGAAAGAAATAATAAAGAGTGAAATGAGTGTCTAAAAAGGACTGTTCCAGCTTAATGCTAAAACGATAATTATTATTCTTCTACATCAATCTTTTTATCATACCCGTTAGCCAGTTCATTATAGGGTAACTTAACCACAAGTTCTTTATTTTCATAGGAAGCCTTGATAGCCGTCATTTCGATGAAATAGGGAATTGGTTTGTTGTAAACAACATTAGGAACTCGTATTAATGTGCCATCAACGTTAACGGGAATATTATAATAAATAGAAAGTCTGTTGTTATGAATTTCAACTTGCATGGCTTCACGTAATACTCCGGGTATACTAATTCTGATTTGACGCCCAGTATCTTCTTTGTCAAATGAAATTAAAGGCTGGCTAATACCACCACTCAATGTATTTATAACATCAACGGAAGTTGCAATATCTCTAAAGTTCTGTACCATTTTCATTTCCTTTTGTTTACTGCACAACTCAATACATATACCAGAGATTGTAACAGACAAAAAGACATGAATAATGCACGAAAATTCTTATTGAGTCGGGAACTATTTTATTTTTTGGCCATTTTGTCTATGGCAAATGGTGAGTCACTGGATTAACTAACCAGTATTATTCTGCCATGTCGTCAGAATTACCTCTTGAACCAAAGGAAGAACTAAACACTTTATAAAATTATACTAACGCGTTGGCAAAAATACCTCTGCCATCATACATCGGGCACTGCCTCCACCATTACGCTCAATGGTATCAAGGCTTGAATGAATAATTGAATTGTAATTTTCGATAGCAGAAATCTGTTCAGCCTTTAATGAGCTATAGGCCTGCGATGACATAATCAAAAATCGTTTACCTATTTTGTTCTGTACCTGCAACATATTACCTGCAAAGTGATTCATCTGATCTAATGAAATCGTTATGATTTCCTTTCCAGTTTTCTCAACCACATTTACAGTTTCTTCACGCTCTGTTTTATCGGCAATGGACTCCAGGCAAATCACTACATATTTATCAGCCACACACATCATCACGTTGGTATGATAAATCGGATAATTGTTTGCATCGGTAGCGGTAAATGTTTGGGCAGTGTAATCAAGACGTGTACAGAAATTATCTAACACTCTTCTGTTTGTACGTTGAGAAATGCAGGCATACGCTATTTTATGTTCACGATCCAGCACCATACTGCCTGTTCCTTCCAGAAATACATTTTCATTTTCATACGATGATAAATCAACTTGGTGTTTGATTTGAAAATGCTCTTTCAGTTTTTCAATAACATGAGGTTTACGCTCCTGTCTTCTATTAACAGCATACATAGGATAAAGCACAATACTTCCATCATCATGAAAAGAAATCCAGTTATTGGGGAAAATGGAATCAGGAGTATGTGGTTGCTGTGTGTCATCAACAACAGTAACATCTATTCCATTTTTCTGTAAGAGGTTTACAAAATCATCAAATTCTTTTACAGCAACTTCTTGAGCGTTCGCATCTTGTACAGATTGAAAAGCATTGTTCACGGCTGTCTCGGTGTTGAAGGTGAACTTCACCGGACGAATCATGAGAAGATGTGATGTAGTTTGCATGATGTAGGATTTACAAGGTACAATTTTATAAAGTACGAATTTAGAGTTTGGTTATTTCATCGCGAAGTAGTGGCATGCTCATGCAATGAAATCCCCCACGTGCACGCGAAAGTTCGGCAGAGGGCATGAGTATAAGCGTATCTTTGATGGAATCAATCGTAATTGTTTTGGTTTCCAGTTGATCTAATAATTCATGCACATGAACCACCTGGAAACCATTTACCTTGAAAGCCTCAGTTGTTTTATCATTACGATCATAGCCTAAAACAACACCTTCTTTCAATGCTAATACATTACAAGAGTCTGTCCATTGCTCACGCAGGTCATAAGGAAATTCACTGTTACCAGAATAAATGAAGATAACTTTTTCTTTGCACTGAAGATCAACTTCACTTACATTGATCAGAAGATCTTCCAATGATTCAAATGTAACAGGATGTTCGAGGTCATTTCTTTTGAATTGAATAATGCGAATGGTTTCATCCTTGTCTTTCTTTTTACTTTCAAGATAGCGTTCAACAGGATCAGCTCCTTCTTTGAGTATAGCTTTGCGTGAGAAGTTACCCAACATTACCCATACATTGCGTTTCACTTGTGTAAAAACTGTATCGATATGCATGTAGTCACGCTTCTTGGGAATACGTATAACGCTTACTTTATCAACAATTTTCTTTTCAAACAACACGTTTACAACCTGATGTGCTGCTTCAACGGTAGTGCGTTCGCTCACACCAACGAGTAAATGTTTCGGACTGATCATCATTACATCTCCACCTTCCAATGTCACTTTTTTATCGTCTGATTCTTTCGGCATCAGGAAATGATGTGATGTATCTTCCATCTCGATAATCTTACCCTGAAAATTTTCGAAGATTGGATGATTGTGGAAAATGTATTTCGCCAGCAAGGCCTCGCGTGTGCGCGCTTTCTTCGCGGGACGATTCAACAGTATGTGATCATTCACTACGATGCCAATGTCGCGTGTGAAAATGAAATTGGGGATGGGCGCAAAAAGCATGCGTCCATCTTTCAATGTTCCGCTAATAAATACTTTTGAAAGCTCAACAGCATCGAGTGTATGTAGAAATTTTTGTGTTTCGTATGAACAAAACTCAATGGCACATACAGAGGCCACAAGGTTTAGACGTATATCATTGTTGTTAAGAATTTCGGTTAACAACCATTGCAGCTCAATTACTTTATCAGATTTATGAAAGTTAACGCTGTCTGGTTTATAAAACTCGCGATTGCTTTCTGAAGAGTTAATATGAGTGAGTTTTCCCTGAATCTTTTCAGGGTCAAGAAAATACATTAAGATGTTGGTATAGAAGTCGTATTCTTTTTTGCGGATTGTATCAAGATGTACAATATCTTCAAAGAGCCAGTCTTGTGCTTTTGAGGGCACTACTTTGCCCAGACTACTATCAGGACTATGCACTAAAAGTTTTCGCAGTGTACCAATTTCAGAAGTAACACCTAGTGTTAATAACGACATAATTAGGTTTTAAAGAGGCGCAATCAACACATGGTTTGCAAAACTTGCAAGTGTTAAAAAGGAATTAAAAATTATATGGGTTTAAACCCGATAGGGCTATTTTTTTCGAGTAACAATTTATCTATTTATATCTATGTGCTGCCGCGCGAACTGATTTTTCAATTGTATATGGTACGCTTAATTTCGTGGGAGCTTTACAATATGTTTTGTTCCACCCGCAACAAGGCTTGCGCTTATATCAACATCATTAAAGTCTACATTGGTAGCTTTAAGAGCATGGAGAAGCAAGCGTGTCTCTTTCATAGAAATAGAAGTGTCTGCTTCGGCCAGTTGAAAAAGATAAACAAATGCGCAGAGTTTTTCTTCTTCTGTGCAGTTGTTCAGAAGATTCAGGCCACGATTGAAAATATCCTGGCGATTTAATTGCGCTATACTCCGTGAAAATTCGAGGAATGAAGCATCATCAATCTGCTCTTCCTTTTTTATTTTCAGTATGAGCTCCATTTCCCGATCATCGATACGATTGTCAGTGTTAATTAACATGTGCACAAAGTGCAGTAGAGCGAGGTGATAGTCTTTTTTCATAATGGTACGTTAATAGTGCAAGGTGTTACATGCTTTTAATCCATAAATGAAATACTTAAACAATCTGTCTCCCCGGCTCTGGGGAAATAGAAACACAAAAGCTAAATAATTTAAAAGACGGGCTTAGGAGTAGGCTGGTGATTTGTATCGTCAGCTATTACTAATCTAAGCTTATTAATTTCTTTTAACAAGAACTTTCATAGAATTCAAACATCCAGTCTGATGGTAGTATAAATAACATCAAATATCTGTTTCTCTTAAAGAATTTAGTCTGATGGTTTTTTACCTTTGGTCAGTATTCAAACATATCCCACCAAATTAAAATGTTATGAAAAAATTACTAATTTTTGCCATCCTGTTGATTTCATCACAAGCTTTTTGTCAAGGTCAATTGCAAAAAGAATCATCAGGATCTATGTCTTATGTATCAGGACAGGTCATGCAGTTAGCTCAGGCCATTCCTGCAGATAAATACTCATGGACACCAAAGACCGGAGTGCGCACAGTAGCCCAGGTTTGTGCACACATTATTTCAGCAAATTATTTCTTTGCTTCGAAGCTAGGTGCTAAAATTCCTGATGGCGTTAAAATGGAAACTATTGAAACTGATCTGAAAACCAAAGATGCCATTGCAACTGAGTTAAAGAGATCGTATGAATTAATTACTACTGCCATTAAAGATACCAAAAACGAAGCGCTTGCCACTAAAGTAGAATTTCCTTTTCCTGGTGAATATACCACGATGACTGCAATTCTAATTGCACTTGGCCACTCAAATGAGCATTTGGGCCAATTGATTGCTTACGCTCGAATGAATGGAATCACCCCACCATGGAGTGTTGCCAGTAAGTAAGTAAGTAAGTAAGTAAGTAACTTATTATAACAAGGGTATTCATAAATGTGGTTGACAATGTCAACCACATTTTTTTTGAATTTCTGTTGTGTTGGCGTCTCTAAATCAACACTGTCAGAAAATGATTTTAATCTGGTTGTGTTTCCTTATACAATTTTTTGGCATCTATCTTCACTCCTCTTCGACGATAGTCTTCAACAATATAATCAATCCAGCTTTTTGTTGATTTCAAATGCACGTGATCCATAAGCCAAAGTAAAACTCTACGATCTGCTTCATCCAGTTTAAAAAATTCGGGCCTCTTTTGTTCCATCTTCATTTATACAATTCTTTATTAACTTATCTGATAATCCTCCCTGCTTTTATATATGAATTAGGGTGATTGATTATTTCGATTTACATTGGAATTTGTTTTTACTCCAATGTGAATGGTAAGCATTGAGCTAAAAATATATACTCAACAATGCTCCAGACTGATATGATTAGTTTTGAAAACGGGCAGTAAGATTCAGTAGCATGTCTAAAACTTTCTTACAGTATTGGAAATGCAATAGCTTATCCGTTTTCTTTTAAAACAGAACTTTACATATTTTGCGGGCTGGAATAATGTATTACAAGTATACAAACTCAATTGAATTAAACACAAACTTTATTGAACAATAATTCAACTATATTTGATCGCATTCTTTTGATCATTGAGAAAAAAGGAATAAAGAATGTTGCTGAGTTGGCGAGTCAGCTTGGATATGATAAACCACAGAAGATTTATCGCTTAAAGCAGGAGGAAAATTCCAAACCTTCTTACGACATCATTCATGATTTTACAATCAAGTTTGAAGATCTGAATGTGAGATGGTTTATCACTGGTAAAGGTGAACCTTTTATGGAGGAGTATATTAAAAACGCTATTAATGAGCCACTCATTAATTATCCGCTCGAAGTGCAACAGTTAAAAGATAGGGTCAATGAGTTAGAGATTGAGAAGAAATCTATTTTGCTGGCGTTACGCGAATTTGGCGAGGGACTTGCGCATACATCCGAAAAACCAGCGAAGGGAAAGCGAAAGAAATCAAGCTAACTCAATTCTTTTCTGATTACTAGTAACATGACAAAAAATCCAGTTTCAAAAGTTAACTACTTATTGAATAGTCTTCCACCAGGGTGACCCGTTGTAATCTGTATTTAAATTAACGAGCTCGCCAATCATTGGTGTTAAGAGCGCCACCTTTTGACTTGAAGCAAATTCACTAACGTTAATGATCGGATCATCCCATGAATGTAGTGCTAATGTAAACTTGGCCCAATGCACAGGGAAGAGACGTGTTGCTTTAAGATCAAGAGCAGCTTTTACTACTTCATCGGGAAGCATGTGTATGTACTTCCAGCTCTTATCATATTGACCGCATTCCAGAATTGCCAGATCAAACGGACCATATTGTTTTCCTATTATTTCAAAGTGACTGTCATAACCTGAATCACCACCAATAAAAATCTTCATCCTTGGTGTTTGCAAAACAAAAGAAAGCCAGAGCGACTGATTGCGTTTAAAACCACGACCCGAAAAATGTCTGGCTGGAACTGTGTTCAACTGAAAGCCATCACCTAAATCAACAACTTCATTCCAGTCTTTTTCTTCTATGCGTGATGATTCATAACCCCAATGTTCAAAATGTTCACCAACACCAAGACCGCAAATAACTTGTTTAACTTTTGGTTTTAATTCTTTAACCGTTTTATAATCGAGATGATCCCAATGATCATGAGAGATAAGCAGGTAATCAATTTGTGGAAAATCTTCGACAGTATAAACATCTGCACCAGCATAACTCTTTGTTGTAAATTGAACTGGTGATGCGTTGCCACTCAGCACCGGATCTACTAAAATTTTCTTACCATCGATCTGTAAAAAATAAGATGAGTGTCCGAACCATACTATTATGTTCTCATCTGCCTGAAGATTTTTCAAGTCAACTTTTTTCGATGGCAACAATGATGTTGGCTTACTACGCTTACTTCTCTGAAAGAGAAATTCCTTTAATACTCCAAAAAAACTTACTCCCTCACTAAGATCGGGTGTATGACTTAGATTAGTGAAGCGTCCGTTTTTATAGTTAGATGATTTTATTATTCTTTCATGTCTTTGCCCGGTAGCAATCTTTCCAAACGATGGCTGTTGTAGAAAAATGTAAACGCTAAATGTTAAAATAATAATGACCAGGGCAAGGATTACCATATAGGTTTGAATTTATAACGAGAGACGCAAATGTAGCGCTGTTATTGCATTTCTAATACGAAGTATTCGCGGACAACTTTGAAGCGATAAAAAAGTGATTGACTTTGCTGCGTTAAGAAATATGGTTGGAAGCAGTTCTTTCGGTTAAAGTCCTGTGAATTCACTGAGAACTAAACTATAAATCTAAATCACAGCAATGATATATACATTTGTTGTGGGGTCTCGAATTGTATTGCTCTTTGTGGCTGTGAGCTTCACGCTTCCTTCGTCGTCTGTAGTTCTAAAAATCGGATAAAATGACTACATTCAAGTTCCCTTCAATCAGATCAAATTATGGTTTTAAAAAAAGCACTTCTGATTATTGCTCTCTCAAGCGCAACATTACTTTCTTTTCAGAAAAAGGAACACTCATATCTCGCACTCTTCAACGGCAAAGATTTAACAGGATGGGATACCTACTTGGGTCCTGCCTTTGACTCGATAAAAGGGAAGTTTGATAGCCTTTCTACAAAAGGATTGAACAACGATCCGAATAAAGTTTTTAGTGTTGTGATAGAGGATGGTGAACCTGCACTCCATGTCTCTGGCAATGGCTTTGGCGGCATTGCAACTAAAAGCGAATTTGAAAACTATCATCTTAGCGTTCAGTTCAAATGGGGAACTCGAAAATTTCAAGACCGTAAAGATAAACCTCGGGATAGCGGTATACTTTATCATGCCGTGGGACCATTTGATGCCGCTTACGGAAACTGGATGTGCTCTCAGGAATTTCAAATACAGGAAGGAGACTGTGGAGATTATTGGAGTGTGGCCGGCAGCATAATGGACATTCCTGCCATGAAGCTACAAGAGAAACAATACGTTTACGATCCACATAGTGAATTGGTAACGTTCAGTTATACATCAGCATCCGGTAAGCGCTGTCGTAAAAAAATTGATGGAGAAAAGCCTACCGGAGAATGGAATACCGTTGATATTTATTGCCTGGGCAATTCAAGCGTGCATATTATTAACAACGTAGTAGTCATGAAACTTTTTCATTCCAGGTATCCCGTAAATGGAAAAGAAATACCTATGACAAAGGGGAAAATAGAATTACAGACAGAGGGAGCGGAAGTATTTTATCGGCATGTTCAACTCGAACCGATTACCAAATTCCCAGAGGCGTTAACTGAAGGAAATTAGGATTGCCCCGTGGCCCAATTATACGGGGAGCTTACAAGTCTCACTTTTAATTATTTCTATTTTTTGTTTATACATTTATTTTGAACGATGGTCTCAAAATCCTGAAACTCTTTTTGAGAATCAAATCTGTAATACAAATTCTTAAAACAATCGTCACACATTAATTACTTGTCAAATTTTTCCAAAGTAGTTTGTCTAAACATCCAATATATACTCAGCCCCTTCGTATGTTTTCAAATCGACAGAATTCCATATACTTCACCCGTATTTTGTGAAGTTAACAAATCGAAGCCCCTTTCATAAAGGGAGGCAATGATTACACGCAACCAAAATATTAAAAATTCAACTCTAACCAACATGGCAGAATTTTGTGATTGATGGCGATAAGATATTCTTAACTCAGGATCAAACAAAAAAGCCTGAACTATAAACTAGTCCAGGCTCAAACCTGCTATGGCAAAAACAGTTTTTTAATTCTTGGATCCGAGCATCTGCATTTCGTTCACGTTAATCTCGGTGATGTAGCGCTTCTCACCACCTGAGGTTTCGTATGATCTATGAACAAGTTTGCCCTCAACGGCTATCTCATTGCCTTTCTTAAGATACTTCTCGAATATATCCGCGAGAGGTCCCCATACTACCAGATTGTGCCATTGTGTATCTTCTACCTTTTCACCTTTATGATTCTTGTAAGTTTCGCTGGTCGCTATGGAGCATGATACTTGTTTCTTTCCGCTGTCGAAAGTTCTTACTTCCGGATCTTTACCTAACCGACCAATGAGTTGTACGCTGTTTCTTAAGTTTGACATAGTGCTTAATTTTTAAAGAGTTTACAATTGTTAAAATCAGATGCTCCCTGCAACTGACGATACAAAGGTGGCAGAGGAAAATAGCCATAATCGTATGAAAAACGGTTACTTTCGTTTATATTCGTTTGTAAACGGTTACAAACGGATAGTTATATGCCCCCGCTTGAAAGTAAATCATGTATAGAATGTGGTGCTGATTTTAAAGGACGTATTGACAAGAAATATTGCTCTGACCAATGTAGAACAGCCTATAATAACAAGTTGAATAGTGATGAAACAGCCTATGTGCGCAACGTAAACAATGTTTTACGAAGGAACAGGCGTATATTAATGGAACTTAATCCGGATGGGAAGAGTAAGGCCAGCCGTATGAAGCTAAAAGCAAAGGGATTTGATTTTAGTTACTTTACGAGTACCTATACTACGAAAGAAGGGTCGTTATACTTTTACTGCTATGAGCAAGGGTACCTTCCTATTGACAAGGACTCGTTGTTATTAGTGGTAAAAAAAGAGTTTGCTTGATTTTTATTAACTTTAATAATATCAATTAAAACAAAACGCTATGGTATCCAAAGCTACCTCCAAAAAAATAAAGTTCCTCCCCAGGGAAAAATGGATTGTTCTTAAAAGCTACAAGGGCAAAGCCGGGCAACGTTATGCTATCAGCAGTGAAGGGCGAGCCGTTAGTTTTACTGACGAAATAGAAACAGGCTATCTGTTAAAACAAAGTCTGGTGCAAAAGTATCCGGCATTAAGCATTCGCAAAGGTGAAAAAAATGTTACCTTCCTTATGCATCGTTTACTCGCTACTCATTTCGTTAATAAGCCGAGTCCAAAGCACAAATATGTTATTCACGTAGATCACGTTAAAGAGAATAACGCCAGCAAGAATCTGAAGTGGGTAACACTTGAAGAGTTGAGCAAACACCTGAAGTCTGACCCTGCAGTGATTAACCGTCGTAAGTCAGGCAAAGGTCATATCCTCACTGCTGACCAGGTTCGTGATATCAAAACCAGATTGTTTAAATCAAAAAAACAGCCAACGTTAAAATCGCTGGCTAAGAAATTTAAGGTTTCGGATATGCAGATATTCAGAATTAAATCAGGCGAGAACTGGTCGCACATTAAGATCTGATACTAGCTATTCTTTAAATCTGAGTTTAAAGAACAACAACGTTGAAGCCAGCATAAGCGTAACGAGATTGGCTGCAATTACAGGCACGTCCATTTTCATGATGCCGTAAATAAGCCAGAGAAGTACGCCAAAGCAAAAGAAAGAAAACATACCCAGCGATAAATCCTTCGCCGAACGGCTTTTCCATGTCTTTATCACCTGGGGCAAAAAAGCTATGGTAGTACAAGCACCAGCAAACAAACCAAGGATTTGAACATTAATCATTTTAGTTATCAATTTAATACTGCAAAGATAACGGGTCTTTGCTTATCTACGTTGTTTAGTGTAATGTAAACACGAATATTACTATAGATAACGTTTGCAGTAATCTCAATTTGCGAACGAGTAGCATCTGGATTATACTCCTTAAACTATGCAATGGCTTTATTATAGTGGTGTTGCTAAAAGTTAATTTCATTGCCATCAATCCTGGCCGACGTCAGAATTTCACCAAAGCCCCAGGCATCGCTATATTCCTTTACAAAGCCAATACCCTTGGCTAACGTTCGGGTATATTCTTCATCAACCCAGTTATCAACATTGAAGTGGTAGGCTTTGCAGTCCTTAAGCATTGTGCTGTTTATTTCAACATCCACATCATCTAAAGTGATGATAGCCTTGTCGCGATCATTAATTGCATAAGTCCATGAATCTCCATCACTACCCTTCAGGCGAAAGGCATTGACTTCAAACGCGCTGTTGGATGTACGTGAGTAGACATAACCACTATTGTCTATTCGTAGATAAAGAGTATCCTTATAAGAATAATCATTACCACTCGAAGTCGATACAAGCATATAGTATTCATGTCCTTGTAACGTTGCTTTCCCTGTAATTTCTTTGTGCAAAGTATATTCTGAATTTGATATGCCTGTTGGCACGAAATTCCAGTAGTTACCAACCTGCAGTGGCAAATAACTATCTGACAGTGAAGAGAGATCAGGTTTTGAGTCATAGTTGGATGAATCGCATGCAGCGATTAACATACCAATTACAAGTAGTGAGATGGAACATATTGTTTTCATCGGATACGTGCTTTTCGGGTTTTGTTCTGATTAGACACATTAACGATGAAGACGGTTGGTACTCTTCTATTTTAAGTTCATGTCAGCTTAACTTTCTTACCTGTTTCAATTGATTTGTAAATAGCTTCGATGATCTTCATATCACGCAAGCCTTCTTCGCCACCAACAGTGGTTTCTCTGTTTTCAAGTATGCAAGAAGCAAAGTCATCCATTTGCAATGCCTGATGATTAACATGTGGAAAGTTCAACTCTCCTTCATTTGTTCTTCCTTTAATGGGACCATAACCGAAAGCAGGTCTCAACTCTACCCAGCCATTTTCTGCTGATGCAAATAATCGTTCGGTTGAACTTGCGTAAGTAGTAACAGATGATGAAACAGCTCCCGTTGGAAATTCCATTTGCCAGAAGATGGTCTCATCTACTTCTTTAAACTTAACAGGATCTGTTTTATATTCTTGCGCTGTTACTGATATAGGTTCAGCGCCTGTTGAGTATCGCGCACCTTGTATGGCATAGATTCCTACATCCATCATGGCACCACCACCAGCTAACGCTTTCTTTAAGCGCCATTGCGTGGGGTCTCCTATTCTGAAACCCATGGCAGTCTCTACGGTTTTAATCTGCCCGAACACTTTTTGATTCGCGATGCGCATCACTTCTTTGGTGTAGGGTTCAAAATGCAGTCGGTAGCCAATGGATAATTTTACCTTCGCTTTTTTGCAGGCATCAATCATCTCCTGGCATTCTTTTGATGATACTGCCATGGGCTTTTCACATATAACATGCTTGCCTGCTTTCGCTGCACGTATAACATACTCGTGATGCATGGAATTGGGCAACACTACATAAATGATATCAATGTCTTTATTATCCGCTATGCGATCAAAGGTCTGGTATGTATAAGCATTAGCATCTGGTATGTTGAATTGCTTCTTCCAACGTACAGCTTTTTCTGGTGTACCAGTTACAATGCCCGCGAGATAGCAGTTGGTAGTTTGTTGTAATGCTGGCGCCAATAAAAATTCGCTGTAATAACCAAGACCAACCAGGGCTATTCCTAACTTCTTTCCATCAGCACGTCTGGCCAACGTGTTAAATGGCAATGAAAGCATGGCGGCTCCAAAGCCGAGTTTAGATATGAATTCACGACGGGAGTAATTGCTCATAACAGTAGGGTTGAATAGTTCTTGAAGGTAATCAAAATTGAAAAAAGTA
>DATCRE010000642.1:0-2027 GCA_036569145.1 Cyclobacteriaceae bacterium | reverse complement strand
GTGCTTCATCTGGTCGCGATGCTATCCAGAAAATTCCCTTACTTCTTATCACATTACCTGGCCACTTGCTTTGTATGTAATCCCATAATCGCTGAGGATTAAACGGACGTGGATCGCGAAAAACAAATGAACTGATTCCATACTCTTCTGTTTCTGGTGTATGCTCATTGTTTAATTCTTTAATCCATCCCGCAGATTGTTGAGCCTTATCGAAATCAAACAATCCTGTGTTTAGAATTTCTTTTGGTTCAATTTTTCCAAATGTCGATTTAATGATCTTGGCTTCCGGATTAAGTTTTAAGATCAAACCTTCCAGTAATTTTAAATCTCCAGCCGATACCAAATCTGTTTTGTTCAATACAATGACGTTGGTAAATTCAATCTGATCCGTTAACAAGTTGACAATGCTTCGTTGATCTTCATTATCATCTGTCATCTGTCGTGTAAGAATGGTATCGACACTGCCGAAATCTTTAAAGAAGTTAAAGGCATCTACAACGGTAACCATTGTATCTAATCTTGAAAATTTTGTAAGATCAAGCAATTCATCTCCTGTAGCAAAACTGAAGGTCTGCGCTACGGGAATAGGTTCGGAAATTCCAGTGCTCTCGATGAGCAGGTAATCAAATTTTTTATTCCTGGATAGTCTTTCAACTTCAACCATCAAATCTTCACGGAGTGTGCAGCAGATGCAACCGTTGCTCATCTCTATCAGTTTTTCTTCTGTGCGTGAGAAATTAATTTCATTTTTTACAAGTTGCGCATCTATGTTTACTTCGCTCATGTCATTTACAATCACAGCTACTTTTAATCCATTACGATTATGAAGAATGTGATTGAGAAGAGTTGTTTTACCAGCGCCTAAAAAACCACTGAGCACAGTCACCGGAAGTTTCTGTTTTTTAAAATAGTCTGTTATCATGTATTGAATTTTTAGTTCACTATAATTTCGGCTTCAACCAATATGAAATTCATGTGATCAATATCTTTATCATTAAGCTTCAGCTTACCCTTAACAGAAATAATCTGATCTACTTTTAGTTTAGGCGCATTAGATTTAAGAATTACTTCTGCTACTGATTCCGGGCCAGCACCTCCACAAAAGAAACAGGAAGCATAAGCGCTTTTGGAAATTATTAATTGATTCTTTGGGAGATCGAACGGGATGTGATATCCTTTCAAAATAATTTCTGTTCCTTCCAACGATCTAATGCGTTGATCGAATAAGGGAACCAGAAAATACTCATTTGATTTTTTGAATAACGTGGGAGTAAACTTAACGCGCGCAAAAACGGGCCATCCATCTACCTTGTCGCCTGGAGTAAAAGCAGAGAAACAAAAAATAAAAATTATGGATAAAATGACTTTCATAATTTTTCTTTCTCTGATTAGAAGTCTCCTGTTAAGTCTGTCAATTACTGATCGACGACGCACATTATTTTTCACCCAGAGAAAATACCAATCCAACAGAAGCATTTATCCATGACATGGGCTGTTTTGTTACCAAACGGCCAGCGTTGTTTGAACGATTTTCATTTTTAATTTTTACGCCGTCAGAATTAAAATAATCTGCACGAAACATAAGGCCGAGTTTGTTTGTAAGCGCATACCGAAGTCCCGCACCTACTTGCCAGCCAAAGGCAGTTGCTGTTGAACTTTTTTGTTTAAGGAGCGTGCTGGTATTATCTTCTAACTGCACAGTCATCTCAGGTGTTGAAAGACTTTGTATAATTCCAGCCTGTGCTCTTACGTCAATAGTTAGTTTGTTGATGGGAAAAGAGAATTGAGGCCCCAGCATTACATTAACAGAACTGTAGGTGCCCGAAGTTTTCACTGTCGACTCATCTACACCGAAAGCATCTGTGTAACTGTCTCCCAGTTTGCCAGCATCTTTTTTACAAAAGCCTCCATGATTTGAGTAATATAAAGTGCCTGCTAAGCCAAGCTTAGGTAAAAAATAATAAGCACCTTCAACGCCAATAGCAAATCCGGTTTTGGCGAAGCCAGCTTTATTATTCCAGTTATTA
>DATCRE010000641.1:0-2760 GCA_036569145.1 Cyclobacteriaceae bacterium | reverse complement strand
TAGTTTACTTGCTTTTTCATGTAACTCGTTTGCTTTATCAATCATGGATGCGTCGGCTACCACTACAGTTGGATTCAATATGACTTCTGTAAAATGACCACCTCCATCAGGTGTTTCAGTCATAATGCCTGTAGCATGATCCGTGTAATCAACAACGACAACACCTGCCACCACACAAACATGTAAATATGATAACATGTGACATGTTGAAAGAGCTGCGATTAACAGTTCTTCAGGATTGTGTTTTGTACTATCGCCCCGAAAAGCAGGATCTGATGAACCTTCAATATCTGCTTTGTTATTAATACTGATGATGTGACTTCGTTCATATGCCCTGTAGGCAGATGTTCCTGTTCCTGTGTTACCAGTCCATTTTACTGTTAACGAATAATTGTGTTGCCCTTTCATGTTCTGTCAGTTTGATTAAAGATGTAATCCTGAAAAATTACTAACGGTATGAAATGGATGGAGTTTATTTATTTCAGCAAAACTTCTCCCGACAGTTCACAACTTCTGGACTAAGTATCTTCTTATGGAAGCTTCGCTACCAATTGTTCCGGAAGCAATTTCAGAATCCAATAAATTATCTTCCATTTAAAACCCGGCACTATTGTAAAGCTATTGCCTGCGTTGACAACTTCATTGGCTATGAATTCTGGTTCTAGCATCAAACTTTCAGGAAGATTTAATCCTGCAGTCATCTTGCTACGAATGTAACCCGCTACAATTACGTTTACTTTAATACCTCTTGCAAAAAGATATTGCCTCAGTCCTGCGAGGTATTGTGTAAAGGCAGACTTGGTACTTCCGTAAATAAAATTACTCTTTCGTCCACGCACACCTGAGAGTGACGACAGCCCGATAATTCGTTCAAGGTTTTTGTTAGTAACATCTGTTGCTATGATGTTCAGTATTGAAACAGCGCCACAATAATGAACCTTCATCATCTGGTAACTTCCTTCCCAATCAACAAGTGCCTGTTCATTATTTTTAAGAAAGCCAGCAGCGTAAATAACAATGTGTGGTTTTTCCGGTAACGAATTATAAAATGCCTGATGTGTGTCAAATGCTACAGCATCAAAATACAGAACATCAACGTTATCTTTTATGTGTGGATGCTTTTCTAAAAGATCGCGTAGTTGATCTGTACTTCTCGAAGCGGCAATGACTTTACATCCTTCATTAGCATACAACTTTATTGCCTCCCTGGCAACATCGGAGTTCGCACCTAAAATGAGAATTGTTTTATTTGAACTGGAAGACATTTATAAAATAAAAATAATGTAAGGTCAATGTTTAGATTCATGATCAGACCAAAGCCAACCAGATGAAAATAATATTAGCCACCACATACATTGACACAACAATTTTAGATGCAACACTATTTACCTTCAAGCTCAATTCTTCTTTACCTAAATCATGAAGTTTGAGCGATACTGCCGATACCACCAGCGTAGCGAAGATGCCCAAAAAAGTAAGCGTATGTAACGTGTCTACCAACGTGAACGTAGATGACTCTGGCAGAATAGAGTCAATAATGTATTTATTACCAACGGCTGCAAACAAACCACCCACCGGCAAACCAAAGCGTGGTTCAAGTTCAGATGGTCTTGGTACAAAGCTTATAGCAGCAATGAGAAAGGCAATGTACATGCCGCTGAATATTTTCATAAACAATCCCCAGGCATCGCGTTCAATATCCATCTCTATTCTGAATTGCGAAAAGTCAGAAGATTCCTTTCCCGGTCTTGAATCACCAAAGCCAGTTTCATAATCATTCAAACCTGTTGAAACTTTAAAATTTTTGATCAGCCAACCATCAATGGCATCTGCCTTATCATATTGGCTTCCTTTTTCATCGGCTACAAAAACAAGACTTTTGTTATCGAAAAGTGTGTTCTCTATTTCCATCTTCAGATGTTGCGTATCGAAAGGAAAGTCAGCAACGTTCCAGTGTTCCTTCATAACGCACTTCATTTTCATAATGGCCCATGCCTGGCCTTGAAGGCTATCAAGAATAATTTCAGGTGGCTCTATAGTCTTGGCGTTGGGAATGTCTAACTGCTTGGAGAAATCAAAATCAGGATTGTCGTAGAGAAACCACATCCAGAAACGAGCAGTATATTCTTTGTCATGGAAATTAACATCATGAACGCTGATGACGTAGGCACCTACCTTAACCGTATCGGGGCCAATGCCATTCCATGCATAAGCAAGTTTAAAACATAGTGTAAACAAAAGTGTGATCCAGATATTCTTCATTGTATGGGTATAGAATTTCCAAAATTAATAAAGGTCTTTAATTTAAAGCCTGTACAGTGCATAGAACTTTCAATTACCTGTGCTAATTTTGGGCTCTTAATAACCATGATTATGTACAGCGCCTTACTTCATACACATTCCTATCTCCGTTATCTTGTTCTGGCTGCTTTGTTGGCAGTGATTGTTGCATCTCTCATGGGAATGTCTGGTAAAAAGCCTTTTACCAAAACCAATAATCTGTTAAGCCTTATACTGTTGATAAGCACTCACACGCAGGTACTCATTGGATTGCTTTTATATTTCGTGAGTCCGTTTGTTAAATTCGGTCCGGAAACAATGAAAGACAAAGCTACCCGTTACTGGACAGTGGAGCATATTTTCGCCATGATTATTGTGGCTGTGGTCATTACGGCAGCACGTGCTACCATGAAAAAAATGAGCAGCGACCAGGCCAAGCATCAGAGACTTTTTATTTTTAACCTCATTGCCCTAGCCATT
>DATCRE010000640.1:0-12981 GCA_036569145.1 Cyclobacteriaceae bacterium | reverse complement strand
GGAATAAAAAATGACTGGGGAGCGTCCAGAAGAGCAATTCCTGGTTTTGGATCTAAAGGAGGATATGAGCATTATCTTGAAATCCAAAAGTTAACTGCTGAAGAATTAAGGGAAGCGAGTATTAGCTACAAGATTCCCGTTTGGGGGTCGGCTGGGCGTGCAGCTGATGCTTTTAATGAGGGACGCTATCTGGCTTCCGCTGGTTGGGAAATTCAGGGTTTTATAGAAATGACTGGCTTTGCAGGATTGTATGAGGCGGCAGCAGCAAGGTTCACTTCTTTTATGGCTAGTCGAGTTACACAAGAAGTCGTTAAGGAAGGGATAACTGTTTTAGGTCATTATCCCGCCTATAAATCACTTGCAACGGATTTAGGAGCCAAACACTTTCAGATACCTACTCATATTTGGGATAAGATGACAGCCGCAGAACAATGGGCAGCAAATACCAAATTCTTGGACAGAATGATTTTAAGAGGAGATAAGATAAGATTGGCAACACCGCTTAGTGATGTTAGGCCCGGAAGTTTTTTCGAAAAGGAATTGAATTATCTATATGACAAAGGTTTTAAAATAAGTTCCGATGGACTTTGGTTGGTAAAATAATTTAAACTATGAGAACTGACGAGAATATATATGGCTTTTTAGAATCAAATGATTTTAAGCTAATTGAACAAAATACATCTAAATACTTTGGAGACCACTATGATACGTTTGTAAATAGTAATATTGAAATAAGATTTAGCAGTTCTAAATCATTTGAGACGGTTGATGTTAGGAGTAAGGAAAAAGACAAGTGGTATGATTTAGCCTTAGTGAAAGCCTTATTACATAGTGAAGAAAAACTAAACAACGTTACTACGATTGAGGCGCATAATGATTTTTTGAAAAAAGAGCTTAACCGAATTAACGATCTATTTAGCAGAGGGAATTATGCGACCACAAAAAAGAAACTGGATGAGTTAGGAAATAAGAGGGCAAAACAAATGTTTCCAGGAATGACATAAAATAAGAGCCTTGATAGTTTCTTTTGCAAACTGTCCGTAGGCATTCAAATTTAAAATGATTGAAATAAAGAGTTATATTAAAAAAGTACTAAACAAGGAAAATCAATCTCTTGAAGATTTGATCAATTGTCTTGAGACAATTAAAAATATTGGCCACGTGGCTGTTATTAAATTTGATGGAGAAAGGGTTCAAAATTTATATACAGTTTTTATTACACTTTCTGATAAAAAAGGAAAGATGATACGTGTTGATGGAGATAACTTGAAAGATTCTCTTATTAAGTCGTTAAAAGAATATATCAAACCAGATAATTTGTAAGCCCATTTGTTAGATTGAACAGAGAGTATTAACATGAGACTATTCCTATTAATTACATTCAGTTTTTTATTCTTTAGAAATATTGCTCAAGCTCAATTCAATTTTCTTGATACATGGCAGGTATTCATGTTTAAGTCCGGTGAGATAGCAGAAATTGATAATAAGGAAGCTCAAAAAATTATTGGAGGCAAAATATCGCTAAAGAATGACTTAGCCATAATGCTGTATGATACTTGTAAAAATCCCATGTATCGTGTTAGGGAAGTTAATACAAATGAATATCTGCGTCGTGATTATCGTGCCAACTCTAATACCTTAGGCATTCAGTCTAACACCATAAAAATTTTAGAAATATTTTGCGATAAAAAGACAAAGGATATCGCAGACTTTGATTTAGTGATGACCAATGACAGCACACTAATATTTCCTTCTCTGGGTTATTTCTTCGTACTGAAAAAAAATGACCTATAGAATATTTGCCTGCCTAATTCTTTGTCTGCTGATTATTTCAGTAAGAGGTCAAAATATAAAAGTTGTACCTGCCAGCGATATAACAGAAAAAGTCATTCATAGGCATCAATTAGATAGCTTGAAAAATCCATACCAACCCAGGCTTGATAGTCTCTCTAAATATCGAAAGCAAAACCTAGCCGAAGGAGACAGTACCCTTGACAAGCTGAAAGGAAATATTACACGACTTTCAAAATCGCCTGATAGCTTACAAACTAGAATTGCAAACAAAGCAACAGTGCTTACTGATGGAATTCATAAGAAGACATCATTCACAGACTCGTTATCCTCATCTTTAAAAGAAAACGAACACATAAATCTTTCAAACACAGAAAGTGGTTTAACGAATGTTACTTCTGATAAAAGTGCAGACGGTATTTTAACTCTCCCTGACAATATTAATTTACCAAAAGCTGAAGCTCCGGGTGAGTTAACCAACATTCAAAACGATGCTTCTAATCTGGAAAAAGCGTCAACGAGCAAGATTGAAGAACTTGGCTCAAATAAAGATCTCATCGAAGTAAAAGACGGTATAGGAAAAGTTGGATCTGTTACCGGCAAAATTGAAGGCTATAATAAAGATTTAAAAACCATATCAAATGGCAATATTGATAAAATGGAGGCTCTTCCAAAGGATATAGAAAATATGGCCATGCAGCAGAAGCCTTTGAAAGAACTAGGAAGTGAAGTAAAAGCTGGTGAAGCCTCCAAGAATGTTTTAATGCAATATCAGGATGCTGCAAAAAAAATGAATGAAGATGGTGGAAAGAGCGCATTGAAAAATATAGCTAGTAAGGAATTGCCAGATTATTTTGCTGGCAATGAAAAGAAACTTCAGGCAGGTGTTGCTAAGCTAGAGAAACTTAAAAGAAAATATGGCAGTGTGCCCGACAGTCGCTATTTACCAAAACACGTACCTAATGCCATGAAGGATAAGCCCTTCATTGAACATGTCGTTCCAGGAATAAATTTTCAGGTCTTTCAGATTGGTGGTTATTCAACGGTAGACATTTCACCATTTGTTATGTACAAGATAACAACACGCTGGCGCACTGGCATAGGTTCAACCTATCGTATGCAGTTTGATAAGAATATAAATTTCGTACACGCTCACGATGCTCACGGTTATCGTATAATGACAAATTATACTTTATTTGGAGGCTTTAATTTTCATGTGGAAGGAGAATGGATAAGAATGGTTCCATATAATCCAACAACTAATACAAGACTTAATGATTCAGAAAAAAAACAGTGGATCACTAGTCTGAATGTGGGTATCTTAAAACATTATAAAATCAGTAATCATGTCCAGGGAAATTTTCAGGCCCTATATAATTTTTGTTATCATCGGAATGGTCTTTATCCGAATAAACTCAATATTCGTTTCGGTTTTGAATTCCCATTAAAGAAAAAAGTAAAGGAGAACGATAAGCACCAATAATTGATTGTTAATGTTGATCCTCTATTTCATTAAAGAGCTACCTATAAAGGTTCATATTGTTTCCCTTATACTGTTGATGAACGTTCATTTTATTTCTGCTCAGAATTTAGTGAAGAATCCTAGTTTTGAATGCGGAACAGACATTTGCGGCTTTACTGAAGATGCTCGTAACTTTTCTACCTATGCATGCAACTGGACTTGCCCAAGTATAGGTACTTCAGATATGTTCACTACCAAATCAGGAGTCAATTGCTATTCAGCCGCTCTTTACGACAGTTCTAGTCCACATTTTCATGTAGGGTCACAAATACCTAGAACGGGTTACCGATATGCTGGGATATTTACATTTTATGGCAGATGGCAAAATCCCTTTCTTACCTACCGGGAATATCTTCAGGTAGAACTAACAGAGCCTCTTATTCCTGGTGAATACTATTGCTTTGGCATGTATGTGTCTCTGGCGGAAGAGAGTATGTATATGGCTAATGATTTAGGAGTTACCTTTATCGACAACCCTTACTATTTATTTACGGGTAATAATTTACCACTCACGCCACAGATTAGTGAAACTGAAATCATTACTGACTCAATAAACTGGGTTAAAATTGGAGATACATTTCAGGCAACATCTCCCGCTAAATATTTGATCATTGGCAATTTTTATGATGATGCTCAAACTTCCTATTTACCCGATCCTAACGGCGGAGATAACGAAAAAACTTGCGCATATTACTTCATTGACGATGTATCAGTAGAACGAGTACTAAATAAAAATTTCACCTTCACAGGTAATCCAGATATTTGTGAGGGAGATAGTGTTGTTATTAAAAGCTCCATTGGGACAACTAACATTACATGGGCTCCTTTGTCAGACACATCTTCTATCATTGACATAGGGACGACATTAAGAGTTAAACCACAAATATCAACCGAATATTTCGTTAAGGCCGTTGGTTGCAATGTAATCGTAGCAGATACCATCCCTATTAACGTGCGCCAGATACCCCAAGTGAATCTTGGAAAAGACACCACAATTTGTGCAGGCACATCTATTAAATTAGATGCAGGTGACGGACACGCATCTAATGTCTGGCAAAACAATTCAGACAATCGTTACCTCAATGTTAGTGAAGCTGGCAGGTATTCAGTTCTGGTAAAAAATAATCTTAATTGCAGTGATTATGATGAAATCAACATTTCAGTGCTGCCACTGCCCAAAGCAAATCTTGGTTCAGATACTTTAATTTGTGAAAGCTTCTTCCCATTAAAAGTAAAGGGGGAAAATGTCGGCGTGACTTATCAATGGTCAACAGTTTCTATCGACTCTTCGATCTTCCCCACTGCATCAGGAAAATATTGGGTCACATTGCAAAATCGTTGTGGTGTGTCTACTGATTCAATCAACATCTATTCAATGGAGAATCTTTTCATCCCAAATGTTCTTACCTTAAATGAAGATGAGTTCAATGAAAAATTCAAGTTTAAAGGTGTCGGAGAATTAGATTGGCCTTGCAGTTTAAAAATATTTAATCGTTGGGGTAAACAGATTTACATGAGCAATAATTACCAGCAAAATTGGCCTGACGACAATGACTTACCCGATGATGGAGTTTATTATTATACTCTAAAATTTTCAACATGTTCGGAGTATAAGGGATGGATTAAGGTGATGAGATAGCATCATTTATTTCAATCGCTTAATACTATCGCTCTGCAAATCAATGATCTCTTCCAGCGTATCCACAAGCTTATCCTTTTCCTTCTGCTGAGCCTTAAATTTTCGACCTAACCAAAGAACACCTAGTATAACTACTATGGGTATGAAGACTGACGCGATAATGACGAGGAAGATTTCCATAATATTAAGGCCATTAATAAGTAACAGATAGTATGCACAATCGCATGAACGTTTCCGAAGAGCAAGAGTAACTTCATATCGCTAACCCGTAACCACTCCCACGCAAAAAAATATGGAAAACTACTAAGCATATAAAAAAGCAGTATGAGATTTATGCCATAAAATTGACGCGAAGATTTATGCACTACTATTTCATAATAAAGAAGCAGGGCATAAATCGTCACAATCACATATTCGACAGAAAGACTAAATGTATTCAGTGGTGTGTTGATAAAAATAAAATCACATGCCACCAACACAAAACCTCCCCATCCAATGATCGAAAAAACATTCTTTGATACCAGTGTGCAAGCCCGATCATAGAATTTAGAAAATAAAAATATTTCGAAAGCCGTTAACACATACGACACGTGTGCGTTCATGATACCGTTGACCCTTAGTGAATAAGAATATACTTCAGCAAATAGCCACATTATACACAACCAAACCACTGGCTCTAAAGCATCTGGAATTCGTGAATAGCGCAGAACACCAACAGCAGCTGGAATTACTACAACAAAGGACAATATCGTTATCCAAAGATAACTCAACAGTATGGAGGGCAAAGCTGACCGCGATCTTCCAGGCTACTGTAAAGAGTAACGCCATTCGCATCTGAAGCCGATAGCATTACCGTATCGTCTCCATCTTCATTAATTCCAAAGTGAATTCGGATGCCAACAGCTCCAGGTGTATCAAGAACACGTTTAATAGATTCCTGATGAAATAATACCGCGTGAGTTTTTTTAGGATTTTTTTCCTGATACGCCTTGCGCATTTTTTCAAACTCATCTTTAGAGATTGGCTTACCGTGTTTTTCGTTTTCCATGTTATCCTATTTTTAATTTAAGTATATAGTTTTCCAATTTGACATACATCAATTCGCGTGCATAGAACTTGCTTCGTCCAAGAATATCTTTCGAAGCCCGGTCGGCACTTCGAACCATCGTTATACACTCGTCGGTAAAATCGAGCAGGTTTTCCAGATCATCAAGAGGAATATTGCTCACATCAGTTTTCAGGCATTTGATTACGCCATTATTTAATCTGTGAAGCGGATCGTGGGAAAGTGTTAAAGGCAGTTGATCTTCTAAAAACTCAATCAGGAGATTTAAATCCTCCCGATGACTGTTTGCTAACTGTGTACGAATTTTCTCTAAGCGCTCAATCCTATAGCCCATAATAATACCATTGCGAATAACAAATAATTGTTACGCCGTTAATCAACACGTCGATGATGATAACAATTAACTTTTTGTTTATTTTCGGATTGCATGGGCTAGTTGCAAAGCCAGAAAATATGATAGGCCAAGATAAAAATTATATATTTTATAGCAATACTAATCTCCTCGCTTTTTCAATTCGCTGTTTAATCGCTCGATTTCCCGCTTTAAAGACTCGATAAATTCATTTTTTGCTTCTACAAGATCCTCTAATTTCTGCACCAGCTTGCTATCTTCAATATTGCCACTGTTACGAATAGTGGTAGCATGTGGCATTACCGGAATGGAGTTTGGTTCAACCAGTTTACTGCCATAACCGAATAATATATAAACCGGGTTTCCATTGAATTCATGGAATATTTTGATAATAATTTCAATGGTTATGTCTCGCTTTCCAGCCTTTATCTGGCTCATCGATTGAGGGGCATAATCAAGCCTTTTACAAAACTCCTTCACGTTATTGACCTGCCCTGATTGTTGCAATTCATCAAAGACTTCCAGAAATCGCTTGGATACAATGTTTTGCTCAAACTCCTTTGCCACGTTGTGAATTAATTATTTGCTTATTATATTTGCTTATAAGAAAGCAAATAGTTTATTTCTGTTCCAAAAGCTGGAACATTAAAAATATGAAAAGTTTCGAAACAATTGCAATAGAGGCCGCCCCTAAAGACTACCATGTGGTCGCAGACATCGCGGGATGCTCCCCTAAAAATGTCCAGATGGTAATTCAAAGGAAACGGGGAGACAATTATAACATTCAAGAAATCTTCACTGGATTTCTTTTGGCAAAAGCTGCACTGCGAAAGCTTCGAAAGAAAAAATCTTGATAAGAACTAACGGTATAACCTAAACATAATCTACATGTACGAATTTTCTAAACTCAGCATCATTGATCGCAAAGTAGCATCATGGCTATCTGAAAAATGCCCGGACAGGCTGTTCACTTTTCTGGAATACCTGGCTGAAAAAGATTATCCAAGAAATGGTATCAAGCTTGACGCAGAAAAAGTCTTTCGTGAATTGAAAGAAGTACACGGTGCGCTCAGACTTCCTGTCAGTTTTTTTCATTGACAAACGAAACACAAACAGGAATTAAAATAATGACTATAAACATAAGACCCCTCCATGAAAACAAAAGATCATCATTACGAAGCCCTGTTGGCAGGTCATTCTATCAGACCAACCCAACATCGAATCTTAATTCTAAAAACAATCCTGAATCAAGCATCATCTGATTTTAATTACACTCAAATAGTTGACGCGATAAGAAAAGACAATCCCGAATTAACACAAGGTGGTATTAGTACAGCTTTTCGGCTGTTCAGAATCAAAGGTCTGATCACAAAACTTGGACAAATGAAACAGTCTACAGAAAGGAAAGGCAGGCCAAGATCAAAATTCAAAATCACAGAAGATACTTTGCAAAAGATGAAAATGTTAATAGAGCAACGAACCGAGTCCTGCCTGTGACGAGTATCCTGCTCTCTGTTTAGTGTTGTTGGTAGCTAATATTTTTCTTAATGTCGCCCTCTCTCATTACAATTCTTGTCACCCTTCAATTCGCACTTTGTCTGGTTATAGCAATTTTAGCGCTGTATCGCTTTAAGACAAGAGATTTGAAAATCAGAATCATTGGATTGATGTTTATCATAAAGTGCCTTCCTGCTCTTCTATTAATAACACTCAATACCAATTCTGTTATCTCTACTACATACTTACTCATCGATTTTATTTTCACTACCATATTGTACGCAACAGCTTTCGAAAAACAGCATAATGAATTGTTCACGGTCTATTCATTCATCGTCACATCCGTTGCATTGCTTTCTGTATATTCCGATCTATATTTTTTCAAAGATCCACTTTTAGAAGTTGTCTGCTCAGGGCTGCCTTATGTTTACAGTATTCTTTACTTTCATCGTTTATATACTGCAATACCTAAAGAACCGCTTGAAAGTCAATTCATGTTTTGGATTAACAGCGGAGTCTTTATATATAATGGAGGAACTATATTCCTAGTAATCACGACTTCACTCTTTACAAGCACATTTGAAATCAAATACACAACAAATCATTTGAACTACTTCATCATAATTATTGAATGCATTGTAATATTGATTGGTGTTTCAATAGCCGGAAAGAATAAAAATTAGTGTTTACCTTTGCATTTGGTTTGTATATTAAAAGTGAATTTTAACCCTGACATGAATACTCCTAATTCTCCAACCCTCGCTCTTCGTAAAAAAGCGTTAACAAATTGTATTGAGATATTACCACTGTGTCAACAAGCGTTGCAAAGCATCAATGACACAACATTAGAAAGACACATCAGCACCATTACTACATGTTACCAGAATTGCGAAAATACATTAACACTTATTGATAGTAATCCGCGCGAGTTACAGGATATTCTTTTCAGTTGTGTGAAATCCTGTAAAGCATATATGAATGTTTGCAAAGAAATAGAGCTTGATCTTTTCAAAAAAGCAATAGTTGCACTCAAAGATTGTGTTGTAGAACTGAATAGTGAAGTCAACCCTGTTAATAAAGCTGGAAAATTAGTTACAAGATTAGAAAAAAGTACGAGTTACTGATTTATAATTATTAAATTATCATCAGTAAACTTTTCTTATCAATGGAGAAATCAGAAAGAGCTCAATTCAAGATACTTTGGTCATCGTATATTTTTAAGTCCTGGGATACTTTAATATCGTTATTTGTGCAGAGTACCTCGTTAGTCATTCTGTATCTTTTTTTTGAAAAATTTATCGAATCCAAAATAAATACTTATTGGGTTTCACGTGCATTGTCGCAAGTATCGATTGATTCGCTTGACAGAATATTAATTTTACTTCTCATAATTGAAATCATCTATGCGTACTATCAAATTAGAGCAAAGAATTTTACCTTAAAGCCAATCGAGATATTCATTGTTTTTTTCTACTCGAAATATAGATTTTACGATTACCAATGGCAATTCTATCCCTACGGATGGTATGTTAATTTCTTTGATACTATTCCTATCCTCATATTGTTTTCTAAAGGTATCTCGATATGGAGCTTTTATTATAGTCTTAGAGATTCATCTTTAAAAACCGGCATCATTGATCCTGATTTACCCCTTAGTGATTCGAATCCTGTTGATGAATTGAAAAGAGAAAACTTTGCAAATGAACTTGTTGTAGTTCTCAAAGAAACAAAGCCAAGTGAAAGAGCATTGGTGATTGGAATTAATGGGACATGGGGAAGTGGAAAGTCATCGCTTCAATATATGATAAGCAAGAAGATGCGTAAAAAGGAGAATGCCAGCTCATTTTACGAAGTTAATTTTAATCCCTGGCTGTATTCTAAAGAAAAATCGCTTGCCTATTCGTTTTTAAATGCAGTTAAACAAACACTGAGAGCAGAGCAATATATTATTTCAAGTACTATTAATAGTTACGCAGTGACTTTATTACATAGTACTGAAAATATTTTATTAAGTACACGTTTTTTTAAAGACTTAAAAAATGAACCATCACTGGAGAATGAATTGAAAAACGTTAAATCGAGAATAAAGAATTTAAAGCGAACTCTCGTTGTAATTATTGACGACCTAGACAGACTTTCAGATGAAGAATTAATAGAGGTATTCAGGCTTGTGAGACTTATAGGTGATTTTCCCAATACAATTTATATCATTTTGTACGATAAAGAGTATGTTAAAGAAGCCATTAAGAGCAAGTTGAATGAACATAACGCTGATATATTCATTGATAAAATTATTCAAGTCGAATATACCATTCCCGAAAGCAGCGTCGAAAATGTGCGAGTATTGTTCCTAAAGCATTTGCGCCGGTCGGTTGAACAAGCTGTTCCTGAAAGCAAAAAACTTTGGAATGAAGAAAAGATAAATTCTCTTATCAAGTTAGGTATATTCAATGATTGCATCAGAAATGTACGGGATATTAAAAGATTCACAAATAACTTTCTGCTTCGGTATAAGTCAATATATGCTCATGTTAACCTATATCAATTTATTTTAATTGAATTGGTACGATATAAATACCCGGCATTTATTACGTTACTGTTTTGGCATAAGGAACTTTTTATAAGAGAAATTAATGGAAAGAATCCATTTACTCTTCCAGATATTCCATTAGCGCCAACCCCATTTTGGGATGCTCTGCAACGTAATGCAGAATTAAGAACTGTGTTAATAAGGATGGCTGATTTTAACAACGAAGAGAATTCGATCTCTGAACCATTTAACTTCCTCAATTACTTTACCTTAACACTCCAGGAGGATTTCATTAGCGATCAGGAATTCACTGAGACAATCACTAAACCATCTGAGGAAGGGAGAGTCAAATTTATGCGTTGGCATACAACAAATCCAGATATGTTAATTTATAGATTTAGAAACTTTGATGCATTTAAAGAGATTAGCGATTTTATGCTCTTCCTTGAACAATTAATTTTTGTCGACAATCTTATGAGTGGGAAAGAGTCATGGGATAAATTACCTCAAATATTCATCGATAAATATCTCAATTTAGTATCCTCCAAAAAGTTTGATGAGAATGAGTTTTATCACGAGGTTTCTAAACGTCTGCTTGGGGATAGGACGGGCATAACCACCCCGCTGAGAAATATCTTTCGGAATAATTCAAGTTTTTCTATAAATGGCGCTTATACTGATTCGCCCTTATTGCATGGATGGAAAGTTCAGAAGGGAATTGACAACATGTCCTACTTTTTCACAGCAGAATCTGATAGCGAAAATGTAAGACATATTGTTTTTGACGCACCTCATGAATTTCTTTTCGAGTACGATTTCGAATATGGATTTTTTTTACGAGATGTTAGCTGTGAGTTTAAATTGTTTAAGAGAGGAAGTGGTTTTTTCTATATCAAACTTCAAGTAAAAAAAGGAGATGATGTGAAGAATATTTTGATTCAGCCATCAGAACAGCCCAGTAGTTCCCTCGGTAAAGTTTGGGATAATGAATACATTATTGGGCTTAACGTATCAATTATAAAGGACTGGCGCCTTTTTGAGTTCAATGTAGAGAATGCTTTCAAAACGAACACCGAGTTAGTTTTAGAAGGTTATCAATTTCATGCCATCACTGGCATTGCCATTAGGGGAAAGGTTGGTTTCGGCAAGTTTGTATTGTTTTAAAATATATTCAGAAGAATATATTACTATTTCGTCTAATAAGTATTGTCACCATCGCGTTGACTCTTCACTATATACAATATCATAGTATAAAGACATACTAAAAGAAAACGTTCCACGTAGAACAGTTGGAACATTTCTGAGCATATCGAAACGATCTGTTTAAATTCTATCAATTGCTACCGATCCGTTCTATACTAACCAATCGTAATTATTTATCTCCATTTCTCCCTTCCAAATCATTACCAATTTTCCCATTTCCTAAAAATACAATTAAAGTTTTCACGATGCCCGGCGATCCTCGATGAAGTGATCATCCACCCATAAGACCCATAGTACGTTTGCATCATGAATTCAACAACAGAAGCAAACGGATCAGGCAATTGGATTGCCTTCGTATTTGGAGCAGTGTTCAATGTGTTAGGGAGCATTGACCTGACATTCCTTTTAGACTACATCATGCAAGCCTTGCTCGGTGGTATCATCTGTCTCATGTTTAAAGTGATCGGAGACATATTCAGTCCGCTATGGGTGAAACACAAACAGAAGGTTCAGGAATTTGTGCGCGAGAAGAAAAACAGAATACGTAAAAGAAAACGCCATGATCAAAAGTAGCCATATACTACTTGGTGCTGGCGTACTCGCCTCCTTGTATGGAGCAAGTTATATTCTCAGGCTAAACCGATTTTCACAAGAGCTTGAAACGACAACAAAAGTTGCCATACAAAAAATAAGCTTGAGCGGTATTGAGCTACGCATTGATGTCACACTAAAAAATCCGAGCGGTGGCAGCGTTCGCATCAAGCAGCCCTTTGTAAAAATGATTTATAACGGTGGCACACTGGCATCATCACAGATCAGCAATGTAAACATCACCGTACCAAAATTCAGTGAAGTAAAAATACAGCCCATCAAAATCAACATTGGATTTATGATGATGGCAACAAAATTTCCTGCACTGCTTACCGCGTACAGAAATACAGGACAGCTAAACCTGGTGGTAAAAACAATCACCACTATCAATGACAAGCTGCCCTATATAAAAACAGAAAACATCACACTCGGCAGTGGCGAGAAAGCTTGATGAAGAACAGATTGAAGAGAACGAACAGAGGCGAAAGGATAAGAGGGTATGGAGTCGAACAGGAAAAGAAATATACGGAGTGGAAAAGAGTTCGACCACCTCTTTCCAAAACCAACAGGAAAAAATCACAGGATTAAAAAAAGTGCCGATGTAGAAGATACGATCAGACTCATACGCAAGACCGTCCGCGAAACACTGTGGCACACTGAACAGATCGCGCAAGTTCTCAAAGGAAGAACAGTACGAGAAACCTGTTCCAACATCTGGCACTTTGTCTATGATCACATCCAGTACGAAAGAGATGAAGAAGGAGTCGAACAAATTCGGAGTCCGCGAAGG
>DATCRE010000639.1:0-3061 GCA_036569145.1 Cyclobacteriaceae bacterium | reverse complement strand
CCATACAATGCTCCGTCAGGAAGTTTGGATAATCCACTTTCAAAACAATTACAGCTTATCGCCAGGCTTCTTGCTGGTGGTTGCAAGACCCGCGTGTTCCTGGTAAAGGTTGGTGGCTTTGATACACATGCCGATCAGGTTGAAAGTTATGATCCTACTATGGGTAGTCACGCTGCATTGCTTTATCATATCTCAACTGCAATGAAAGCCTTCCAGGAAGATTTACGTTCACGCGGTTCACTTGAAAACAGAGTGCTTACTGTTACTACATCAGAGTTCGGCAGACGCATAAGTTCTAACGGAAGTTTTGGTACCGATCATGGTACAGGAGGTCCTATCTATATTTTTGGTAAAGGAGTTCAACCGGGTGTTGTTGGTAAAGTACCCGATCTGAGTCCTGATGTTCATAATATAGAGATGCAATACGACTACAGGCAGATCTACGCCAACATTATGAAGGACTGGATGGGCGTTGATGAAGCTAAGATCAGCACAGTTCTTTTTGGAGACCAGAAAACAGATCCGGTAACAGCGAGAAATTTTGTTCAAGGCCCACGACTGGACAATGCCAATCTTCCGGCGTATTCACCCTTGCCACTGGCCACTACAGTTATCACTGGTATTGATGAGTTTGTAAGCACACGTTTCGCACTTAAAGATTGTTATCCTAATCCGGCAAAGAATAAAACGACAATGTCTTTCCTTGTTAACTCAAGCAACCTTGTAACCATTAACCTGATGGATATTGAAGGTAAGCCGGTAAAAACATTAGTGAATAAACAATATGAACCAGGTGAGCACAAGGAAGAAGTAGATCTAACAGGTTTGCCTACCGGTAATTATATTTACCAAATGAAAACTGAATTCTATAAAGGCTCCAAAAAACTTGTGATTATAAAGTAAGTATGAAAAGATTTTACCTCCTTCTATTCTGTTTAATTGTTTGTCTCGGATCATTTGCACAAGGCAAGAAGAAATCGAAAACATATAATAAGAAGGCGAATGAAAATTCGCAGTTCCTTGAAAAGCAATGGTGGCTTGGTTTTAAAGCGGGCACTAATCTTTCAAAAGCTGTTGTGCTCACAGCATATTCAGTAATGACTCCAACAGATCCTACGGATAAGATTTCTAAAAAGTATCAGAACTATCAGCAATTCGGATCGCAGGCAGCGTTAGAGTTTACTTTTTCTTATCAGAGTCTTTCCATTAGCATTCAACCAACCTACCGTAATGCACGCTTTGTTTATTCGAATAAATATGAGTGGATTGATACACAAAGCAGCAACGCAGATTATTTACTGCTTAACTATCGCCAGGAACAAAAGATACAACACGCTGTAGTGCCATTAGTAGTTAAGTATGAAGTAGCCGGCAACAAGCTGAAACCGTATGTACAATTAGGAGGTTATGCTGCATTTCTAATCAATGCACAAAAGTCGCTAACCATTTCTGGTATTGACAAAGCTTCTGGTGGAACTAATAATTTTAAAGATCCTGAAATTACTGTTGGTGCAAAAGATCTTTTCGCCAAGAATAACTGGGGACTCATTGCCGGAGCCGGACTAAACTATCATCTCGGCAACGTACGATTCAACTTTGATGTGATGTACTTGTATGGCATGAGTAATATCTCCTCTACCAAAAACAGGTATAAAAATGATCGCCTCTCAGGTGTTGGCGATGCGCTGGATGATGTAACGTTAAACAATCTGTCAATGTCATTAGGCTGCTTGTTCCCCTTACGCTTCCTGGGAAGTGGTTTTACATCTTTCGATAAATAAAAAATAACGCTTAATGGCAACTGTCCATTACCCAAACTCTCAATCCATGAAAAGATTTTTTTCAATATTAATATTTACAATTTCAATATTCATCCTGATCTCCTGCGAAGAAAAATCAGATCCGGCATTGGATGCAGCAACGTTCACCAAAATATATTCCAACAATCAGTTCAGCACTGCATTTTATCCACTAAGCATCAAACAAACGGCTGACGAAGGGTACCTGATATTAGGAGAAAAGAAATTATACGACTCCACTGCCCGTTATACTTACCTGTTGAAGGTTGATAAGTTCGGTAATGTTGTGAAAGATACTGAAGCTGATCTGGATAAAAGTTTTACCAATCCTGCGCCGAATCTCATACAGATTGACAAGAACTATTACTTTTTCTTTATGATCGGCACAGGAACCTATCTTGCCAAGACCGATGCCGATCTGACAAAAATTGATACTGTGGAAGTAAGTGGCCTCACCTACCCGGCCGCGGCATCATTTGATCAATACGATAATACAAATTCAAAATTTACGTTGCTGAATTATGATTATGACAATCGCCAATTTCTTTTGTCTGTTGTAGATGTTTCAGGACAGGTATCAAACACCAAACGATTTGATATTGAAACTACAAATGAGATTGAAGGACCAATCATTGATCATTTCAATCATACCGGAAAAGAATTTCCTTTCCTGACAGGCAGACTTGCCAATGGAACATACTACTTTAATGCTTTTGTGAACTACTCATTCTCGTTGATCTTTACAGACCTGAGTGATGACAATGCTATTCTAGGAAGAATCGACGGGCAACGTAATTATGGTGGCATTAATAGTATTGTTCAGACTTCGACCAATGATTTTGCTGCTTCAAAATTCAATTTCGGTTCGAATTACTTCTTGCCTAAGATAACCATATCGACTACTGCTTCTAAATCTATTACTGATTATGATGGCAACCCCATACCTGAACTTGTTTCAGATTCAAAAGTAAAAACGATACTGGCTACTGCTAACGCTAAAAGTATTTTGTTATACGCAGCCAATACCAGATCAAATCAGATTGGTCTTTATGCTTATGATGCTACTACTGGTTTATTTATTGGCAGCAAATACCTGGGTTTCTCAAATCCTTTTGAAGTTGCTGATATTATCCAGACAAGTGATGGAGGTATTGCCGTTTGTGGTAAGACATACACAGCCGGAAGATTCTCACGGCTATGTATCTTTAAACTCTCTAAGAGTGAGCTCAGTAAATTTACCAAGTCATAGACGAGTAACTCAC
>DATCRE010000638.1:0-4552 GCA_036569145.1 Cyclobacteriaceae bacterium | reverse complement strand
CCAGTTTTTAAGTGGACCATTTCAGCTATTAAGCCGCAGCAAATTGAGAACGTCCTTTCACTCTTCCTGATTTCATCATTCCTTCGTAATGTCTCATCAGTAAGTAACTTTCAATTTGCTGGAGTGTGTCTAATACAACACCTACTAAAATCAGCAATGAAGTTCCACCGTAAAATTGAGCGAAGTTCTGACCAACACCAGCTCTCACTGCAAAGGCAGGAAGAATAGCAATGATGGCTAAAAACAATGCACCAGGAAAAGTAATTCTTGATAAAATTGTATCTATAAATTCAGAAGTTTGTTTACCTGGTTTAATACCTGGAACAAAACCACCGTTTCTTTTCAAGTTATCAGCTATATCATTCGAGTTAATTGTAATAGCCGTATAGAAGAAAGTAAAAATCAATATCAGTGTTGCAAACAATGCACCATACTGCCATGAGTAGGGATCAGAAAACGTGGTACTGATGTAAGCACCAGCATCGGTTTCTCTCCATATACCAGCCAACATTGCAGGCAAGAACATGAGCGCCTGAGCAAAGATAATTGGCATAACACCAGCAGAATTTAACTTTAAGGGAATGAAATCTCTCTTTCCACCATATAATTTATTTCCTACAACCTGCTTAGCATATTGAATAGGAATTCTTCTCGTTGCTTGTGTAAGCAATATAACCCCCATCACCACACCAAACAGTGCTAGTAATTCAACAATAAACAATAAAGCTCCATTCATACCCCGAACCTCAACCATTTCAGTTAGGAAGGCATGAGGGAAACGAGAAACAATACCGATCATGATAAGCATAGAGATACCGTTACCAATACCTTTATCTGTAATCTTTTCACCCAACCACATGCAGAACATTGTTCCACCTATTAGAATAATAATTGTCGATACGTAGTAGAACAAGCCCGGGCTAATAATAGCACCTGGATCAATTGTACCTTTTAAATAGGCGTAAGACTGGAATCCACAAATAACAATAGTCAATACTCGTGTTATCTGATTTAGTCTCTTACGACCCGATTCACCTTCCTTTTGTAATTTCTGAAAATATGGAACAGCAACAGCTAGCAATTGCACGATAATAGACGCTGATATATAAGGCATAATACCTAACGCAAAAATTGATGCGCGGCTAAATGACCCTCCTACCAAGGTATTAAATAAGTCGAACAAACCTCCACGAGATGCTCCGCCTGAAATACTTGGATGATTCGGGTCAATTCCAGGAAGGACTATATAAGTTCCTAATCTGAAAATAGCCAGATAACCAAAGGTATTTAAGATCCTTACTCTTAGATCCTCGATTGAGAAGATGTTCTTTATCGTGTTAAAGAATTGCTTCATTACTTGATTGTTGTAGCAGTCCCACCAGCGTTTTCAATAGCTTTAACAGCAGTTGCTGAAAAACCATGAGCCTCTACGCTAATTTTAGTTTTTAACTCACCTCTACCTAACACTTTAATCTTGTCATTCTTACCAACAACACCATTATCAATCATCAATTGAAGTGTAACAGCACTTGCTTTTGTTTTCTCAGCTATACCTTCTAATACATCAAGGTTCACAGCTTTGAAATATACTTTATTATTATTCTTGAAACCAAACTTAGGCACTCGTCTTTGAAGCGGCATTTGACCACCTTCGAAACCTACCTTTGTAGAATTACCAGATCTTGATTGAGCTCCTTTATGTCCACGACCAGCAGTGCTACCTCCAGAACCTTGTCCACGACCAAGTCTTTTATTCGTCTTTGTAGAACCTTCTGCAGGTTTTAATGTATGCAACTTCATAATTAAAGTTCTTTTACTGTAACTAAATGACTCACCTTGCGAATCATGCCCGCTATTTGAGGAGTATTTTCAACCTCAACAGACTTATTCATTTTACCTAATCCTAAAGCCTTCATTGTTAATACCTGAGTCTCAGGCCTTTTAATAATGCTTCTAGTTTGAGTGATCTGTACCTTTGCCATGTCGCTTAGCCGTTAAATACTTTAGACAATTTCACGCCTCTGTTCTTTGCCACAGTATAAGCATCACGCATTGTAGTCAATGCTTTAAATGTTGCTTTTACTACGTTGTGTGGGTTTGAAGAACCTTTAGATTTTGCTAATACATTATGTACACCAGCACTTTCTAACACAGCCCGCATTGCACCACCGGCTATTACACCTGTACCTGGAGAAGCAGGCTTCAAAAGAACAAATCCACCACCAAATTTTCCAATAGACTCATGAGGAACAGTACCCTTAATAATAGGAACTTTTACCAAATGCTTCTTTGCATCATCAATGCCTTTAGTAATTGCGTCTGTTACTTCATTAGCTTTACCTAATCCATATCCTACAACGCCATTGCCATCGCCAACTACTACGATTGCCGCAAAACTAAATCTACGACCACCCTTTACCACCTTCGCTACGCGCTGAATGGCTACTACTCTTTCTTTCAGGTCAATTTCGCTGGCTTTAACCGTGCTGATGTTGCTTACTGACATATCTTAATTTCTTAGAATTTTAAACCACCTTCTCTGGCACCTTCAGCCAAAGCCTTAATATTACCATGATAGAGGTACCCGTTACGATCAAAAACTATTGATTGGATACCCGCAGCAATTGCCTTCTCAGCAACCTTTTTGCCCACTGTTTTAGCGTTCTCCATGTTAAGCCTGGCTTTGTTACCAAGCTCTAATGTTGAACAAGCGGCTAATGTAACACCATTTGAATCATCTATGATCTGAGCATAAATACCAGTATTACTTCTGAATACTGATAATCTTGGAAACTCAGTAGTACCAGTGATTTTTCTTCTGATACCTTTCTTAATTCTTTCTCTTCTTTCGCGGTTCTTGCCTGCCATAGATGTTTTACTTTATATTCTATGATGCTTATTTAATACCCTATCTTATTTAGCAGCAGCTTTACCAGCTTTTCTGCGTACAAATTCATTTGTGAAACGAATACCCTTACCTTTATAAGGCTCAACCTTACGGAGAGACTTAATCTTAGCTGCCACTTGTCCAATCAATTGTTTGTCAGAGCTTTCTAAGAAGATCGTCGGGTTCGCACCCTTTTCTTGAGCAGCTGAAACCTTGACTTCAGGTGGAACAGCCAAGAATACATTGTGAGAATATCCCAAACTAAGTTCTAGCACGTTAGATTGCGCAGTAACTTTATAACCTACACCCACCAATTCCAATTGAGCTTTGAAACCAGTTGACACACCTTCAACCATATTAGCAATAAGTGCACGATAAAGACCATGCAATGACTTATGTCTCTTCTGATCAGTAGGACGCTCTATTGTAATATGACCACCTTCCTGAACAAATTTGAAATCACTTTCAACTGTTTGATGTAGCTCTCCTTTAGGTCCTTTTACGCTCACTTTATTTTTAGTAGCTGTAAAAGTAACACCAGCTGGAATTGTTATCGGATTTTTACCTATTCGTGACATGTTTTTCTATATTAACACACGTAACACAATACCTCACCACCAACATTTAGATTTCTAGCTTCCTTATCAGTAATTACACCTTTTGAAGTAGACAAAATAGCGATTCCTAAACCACTCATTACGCGTGGCAATGAATCTGTACCAACATATTGTCTTAAACCAGGTGAGCTTACTCTTGATATTGAAGTAATAGCAGATTCCTTAGTTTCCTGATTATACTTCAAGGCTATTTTGATGCTACCTTGGTGATTTTCAGTCTCTTGAAACTTATAATTCAATATATAACCTTTATCAAAAAGAACTTTAGTCATCTCCTTTTTGATATTAGAAGCTGGTATTTCCACAACGCGATGATTTGCTTTGATGGCGTTACGCAACCGGGTTAGATAATCTGCTATTGGATCTGTCATATTATTAATCTTTTCAATTAAACAGCAATCCCGCTAAAAAACGGGGCTGCAAAGTTATTGAACAATTTCTTTTTATTCAAATAAACCTTCGTGTTTTTCGCAAACAAGTGTGAATTACCAGCTTGACTTAGTTACACCTGGTATTTTACCATCAGAGGCCATTTGGCGGAATACGTTACGGCAAACACCGAACTTTCTCAAATATCCTTTTGGACGGCCAGTTAATTTACACCTGTTGTGCAAACGTACAGGTGATGCATTTCTAGGCAATTTGTCTAGTGCAAGGTAGTCACCAGCCTCTTTAAGAGCTTTTCTTTTAGCAGCATAAGTAGCTACTAGTTTTTCTCTTTTTTTCTGTCTTGCGATTACTGATAATTTAGCCATACCTAAGCTTAGTTGTTTTTGTTGGCAAACGGCATACCGAATGCTTTCAATAGTTCATAACTCTCTTCATCACTAGCTGCGGATGTTACGAAAGTAATATCCATACCACTGATCTTACTTACCTTTTCGATAGAGATCTCAGGGAAAATGATTTGCTCTTTCACACCCATCGTGTAATTTCCACGACCATCAAAACCTTTGGCACTAACGCCTTTGAAATCACGCACACGGGGTAATGAAATGCTCATAAGTCTATCTAAAAACTCATACATTTTATCACCACGAAGTGTTAC
>DATCRE010000637.1:0-2452 GCA_036569145.1 Cyclobacteriaceae bacterium | reverse complement strand
TCTTCTGTCAGATTTTCGTTAAATGCTATCTGTTCAATTTCTAAAAGTATCAGCTTAAAATATAATTCAGTAATTTGATGATAGATGATAAAAATCTTTTCATCCGGAAAACTTGTCTTGGGATTTTGAAGACTCAGCAATGTATCGAGATGAATATAATCCCAATATGTCAAATAATCAGCATACAATAGTCCATCGAGATAAGATGAAATATCCTGCCCCATCACATCATATTTGGATTGAAGCTTTTTAAGTTGTTCAAGTAATACTGGATTAACCGCGTCTGCCATAAAAATTTTGTTTATTACTTTTCAATGCAAGTACAATTAATCTGTTTAAAAATTCCTTGACTTTAGTTTCATTGTTAATTTTAAAGATGTGACCTTACGGCGACAAATTTGATTTATAATTGACCAATAAACAAAATTCTATATGAGTGCTACAACAACCCAATCACCTGTGAAGAAGTCAATGAAGCAAGATATGTTTGAGCACCCCGACTTCTACCAACTCGATTCGCTTTTAACTGAAGAGCATAAACTTATACGCAGTTCAATTCGTGATTTCGTAAAGAAAGAAATATCGCCGTACATAGAAGACTGGGCCCAACGTGCACACTTTCCCTATGAAATTGTGAAGAAGTTCGGTGAAATCGGAGCCTTCGGTCCAACAATACCTGCTGAGTATGGAGGTGGTGGGTTAGATTACATCTCGTACGGATTAATCATGCAAGAGATAGAACGTGGTGATTCAGGTATGCGATCAACAGCTTCCGTACAGGGATCTCTGGTGATGTATCCTATCTATAAATTTGGCGACGAACAGCAACGCAAAAAATATTTACCCAAGCTGGCTTCAGGCGAATGGCTTGGCTGCTTTGGACTAACAGAGCCTGACCATGGCTCAAATCCATCCGGCATGGTTACAAACTTTAAAGACATGGGCGATCATTATCTTCTCAATGGTGCCAAGATGTGGATCTCCAATTCTCCCAAGGCAGACGTTGCTGTGGTTTGGGCAAAGAATGAAGCTGGTCGGATTCACGGTCTTATTGTTGAGCGTGGCATGCCCGGTTTCACTACTCCAGAAACACATGGAAAATGGTCATTACGTGCCAGCACAACTGGCGAATTAGTGTTTGATAATGTTAAGGTACCAAAAGAGAATTTACTTCCGGGCAAGAATGGACTTGGTGCACCACTCATGTGCCTTGACTCTGCTCGTTATGGTATAGCATGGGGCGCTATTGGCGCGGCCATGGATTGTTACGATTCTGCCAGACGTTATGCTTCAGAGCGAATTCAATTTGGCAAACCCATCGCATCATTTCAGTTGGTGCAAAAGAAACTATCCGAGATGCTTACTGAAATAACTAAGGCTCAACTTTTGAACTGGAGGCTTGGTGTACTAATGAATGAAGGCAAAGCAACAACACCGCAGATTTCTATGGCAAAAAGAAATAGTGTACAGATGGCGTTAGAGATTTCCAGGGAAGCACGTCAGATGCACGGAGGTATGGGCATTACAGGCGAGTACCCAATCATGCGCCACATGATGAACCTTGAATCCGTTGTGACCTATGAAGGTACGCACGACATTCACCTGCTCATATTGGGCAACGAGATTACGGGCATCCCCGCCTTCAGCTAGAAAAAAAATAAGATCAGCCAGGATTGTGAATCATAGGAAGATTTATAAACCTGGCTTCTTCACTCCCTATAGATTTAAGTCCAAGAAGACCACCGGATGACGCCGCCGTCTTTTCTGCTATTGATTTTAAGATATTATAAAGTGCAATGGCAAATGCCTTATTCAACTTTGGAAGTATGCTGTTAAGATCCTGCAGTTCCTGGATAATTAACGGATTTCGTTGTGTGGATTCATAGGGATAGCCTTGAATGAGAATCTTAAGTTTATCCTCAAAGTCCTGCGATACCTCACCAAAATATCCGGCTAACAACGATTGGGACTTGGTTTGTTTCTGCGCAAAAGAAATAGCTTCACGAATCTCTTTCTTATCAATTGTACCATCGGCCCCGGCAACTAAAATACAGACTAGCAAGGGCGCTTTCAGGAGCGATTCAATTTCATTATCCCTGAGCTTTTCAAATTCATCGATCATTGCTTTTACGTGGCTAAAAGTTTCTATGTCAAACTAAATTACTGGCTGCTACATATTGAGAGGCAGAGATAGTGAACAGCGATAGATCTAAATAATTCTTCCGGGTAATTAAAGATGCTCAATAAAACGGTAATTATAAACTTTTCTTTCAATTAAAATCAACCGTATATTTACCTTGTTCAAAAAACTGCATAATGTACGATAAGGATCCTGTTAGAATTTTTGTAGTGGAAGATGACCCCGCTTACACTAAATTTCTAAAATATGTACTTGGGCTTAATCCTGATTTTGAGGTTGAATTCTATTCTACCGGTAAGGACTGTGTAAGTA
>DATCRE010000636.1:0-8441 GCA_036569145.1 Cyclobacteriaceae bacterium | reverse complement strand
AAAAATTGAACTTCGACCTCTTAAGAAAAATGAATTGAAAGTTCCAACCAAAGGCACAAAAATTACACGAGTCGAATTCAGAGCAATGATGGATGAACAAATGAAACGCATGCGTGAAAATGGTGGTGGCATGATGATGAGGAATTAAATAATGAGTAATAAAGCCTCACCCTAAATCCCTCTCCGAGGGAGAGGGACTTGAGCCCTTCTCCTTTGGAGAAGGGTTGGGATGAGGCCCCGAACAAACATTAACATGAAGAACACAATTTTACTAATCACTTTTATTTTAGTAAGCCATTTGGTTTTAGCACAACGGTACACCATAAAAGGAAATGTAGTTGATACCGTGTCGAGTCCTATGCCGTATGCCACGGTGGTGTTGCTTCAGGCGAAGGATTCTACATTGGTAAACTTTGGGGTAACGAATACTAAAGGTGCATTTGAACTGAAAAATATAGCTAGTGGAAATTATCATTTGAAAGTGACCTTTGTTGGTTTTGCTACGTTTACAAAAAATCTTTCATCGTCTGATTTCAGTTCTCCTGTTGTCGATTTGCAGGTACTTAAAATGCAATCATCATCACAGATATTAAATGAAGTTACTGTTGTTGGTGAAGCTGTTCCTGTAACGATGAAGCGTGACACAATTGAATACAACGCCAGCTCTTTTAAAACAAAAGCGAACGGAACCGTGGAAGACATGCTGAAGAAAATGCCCGGCATTGAAGTGCAGACTGATGGAAGTATAAAAGCACAAGGAGAACAAGTTCAGCGCGTAATGGTGGATGGTCATGAGTTTTTTGGTCGTGATCCTAAACTGGCAACACGTAATCTTCCTGCCGATGCCATTAACAAAGTGCAGGTGTATGATAAGAAATCCGATCAATCTGTTTTTACTGGTATTGATGATGGACAAACGGAGAAGACAATTAATCTCCAGTTGAAGGAATCGAAACGCAATGGAGCCTTTGGAAATGTAGTAGGTGGCGTTGGATCAAACGATCGCTGGCAGGGCAGAGCGAATATAAATCGCTTTGCAAAAGGACAACAGCTTTCTTTTTTAGGAATGGGTAACAATGTAAACGACCAAGGATTTTCACTCGATGATTATATGAATTTTTCAGGAGGCTCACAGCAGGTGGGTGGAGGAAGTATACGTGTGCAGTTGGGTGCCGATAACCCAAGTGGCGTACCATTAAATTTCGGTGGTCGCCAAAATGGAATTACGACAAACTATGCAGGTGGCGTAAATTTTAATCGCGACTACGGAACGAAAACAAAACTAACCAGCAGCTATTTTTATAACAGGCTTGATCAGAGTCTGATTCAACAGCTTCATCGTGTTAATACGTTAGCGAACGATAGTAGTTACTATTTTGATCAGCAAAGTCGTCAGCATAGCGTGAGCGATAACCATCGTATTAATTTTGCATTAGATCACCAGCTTGACTCTGCAAACTCAATCAAATTCACAACGGCTGTTACTTATACAACACAAGATCAGAATCTTGGAAGCACAGGAAGAACTACATTAACCGATAGCACACTTCGTAACGAAAGCCAGCGATTAACATTATCTAATGCCAACAATATAAATTTGAATTCTTCACTTTTATACCGGCATCGCTTCGCTAAAAAAGGAAGAACGATCTCAACCAATTTCACACTTGGGCTGGCAGGAACTAACGCTGATGGATCATTGCAATCTAACAATGTGTACTACGATGAAGTAGTCACGAATCAGAATATCAATCAGGTTAACAATCAAAAAAATCAGAGTGAAGCCTATGGAGTTACAGTCTCCTATACCGAACCATTGGGTAACAGAAAATACCTTGAATTCAATTATAACTTTCGTAACAGTTTAAACCAGGTGAACAAGGATGTTTACAACCAGCGTGATAACCAGAACAAGCTCGATTCTCTTTTGAGTAACAAATATCACAGCACCTATATTTATAATAAGCCCGGCGTTAACTTTCGTATTAACCGACCCAAGTTTAATCTTGCCGTTGGCGTTAACTACCAACTGACAAATCTGAGAGGAGATCTCGTATATAAAGAAGTTAACATCAATAGAACATTTAAAACAGTTTTGCCAGTAACACGCCTCAACTATGATTTCGCGAGCACCAGGCATTTAAGATTTGAGTATGAAGCTTCTATGAAAGAGCCAACCATTCAACAGCTTTCACCCGTAATTGATAATAGTGATCCGTTGAATATTTCAGAGGGAAATCCCAATATAAAGCCTGCCTATGCGCATGCTTTCCGATTAAACTATACACAGTTTGATCCGAGCAGGTTCATTGGATTTTTCGGTTTTATTAATTCTACTTATACAACCAATGCCATCTCTACTGAACAGGATGTTAACACAGAGACGTTAGCGCGTACTTCAAAACCTGTTAATGTTAAAGACAACTTTACTGTGAGTGGAAATTTTAATCTTGGTTTTCCTGTCGCGAAACTTAATAGTCGTTTTAGTGTGGGGCCATCTTCAGGTTATACCAAAGCTATCAATTTACTTAACGGACTTGATAATATTTCTAAGCAATATACCTGGGGTGGCATTGTTCGCTATGATTATACGTTGAAAGAAATTTTAACGCTGGGACTGAGTATGAATGTAAGCCAGCAGACTACATCGTATAGTTTCAGAACACAAAACCAACGTTACCTCAATGAAACATATTCAACCGATGCTAATCTTAATTTTTTAAAGAACTATTCATTCAATACTGCGTTTGATTTTTACAGGTATGTGAGCCAGACTTCAAATTTTGAACAAAGCATTCCGTTACTTAACCTTTCAATTTCCAGGTTTCTTCTCAAAGCAAAGAGTGGCGAGTTTAAAGTTGGTGTAATGAATGTTTTAGATAAGAGCATGAGCGTATCACAAACCACCAGTGTTAATTATCTGCAACAAACTACATCCAACAATTTGGGTAGATATTTTATGGTGAGTTTTACCTATGCTTTAAACAAGCAACTTAATCCCATGGGTGGTGAACATCGCCGCGGTGGACCTGGCGGACCGCCTATGAGAATGATGATCAGAGATTAATAGTTGAATCCATGACAGCATCCTGCATTCTGCCCGAACCCAATTTTATATTAAGTTGACTATTGTAAATTTTTGTTATTGCATCATTACAATAACTTTTCTACATTCGTCTCAGGAGCCCATTAACCTGCTATATAAATATGGCAGGTGATGGGCTTTGCTTTTTAATTGCCTTGAACCACCTATGATTTTTGTTAGAGAGCTAAGCTTCGGGGTTTAGCAAGTAGGGGTGTGTGGTTTGGCTTTTAAATTAGCTAGCCGGACGAACCATAAACCCAAAGACCCATGTTACATAGCCTATTCCCCAAAATCCCTTCTGCCGATCTGCAGAAAGTTAACGACGCCTTAAAAATTATCAGTATCACGCTTGAACCTTATCTGTGCGAACTCACACGCGAGGAGTGCATGGAGTTTTTAAGAGTGGCAAAAGGTAATGAACCTTTAGTGCAGGAGTTTCTTGGCTACACACTAACCAACAGACTTATCTTTAAAAAAGACAAACAAGAACCGTTAACGAAAGTGCCTTCTATTTCGCCTTCCGAATTGCGCATTCTCAATTTCCTGAGAGGAGGACTAACGAGTAAGGAGATTGCGCGCAGGTTAAATCTGAGCCTTCATACTGTAAAGACACATCGTAAAAATATGTTTGAAAAAACAGGCGCGCAAAACATTGTTGAACTGCTCAACTTTGCTAAGGCGCATGATCTTATCTGACCATGTTGAATGACGCTTATTTATCGGAAATAATAAAGTTCATTGAAAAGTATCTTTATTAATGAAGCTGAGTTATGATGAGAATACCTCCAAAGAGGTATTGACAGAATAATTGTATTTTAGAAAATTTGCTGCCGCTGTATTATTAATGTAAAAATCTAACCCCTCTCGTCATGTCCGCATTATCCTCTGTTTAAGAAATTGTGATTTATGGTGAGCTATCAGCAACACTTCAATTCAATCACTCGCTAACCTTTTCCAAAATCAAAGAACATTAATCTTTTATTTATAACTATGGCCTTATTTGAAGACGCTCTCAAAAAAACATTACTCAACGAAGGTGGATATGTAAACGACCCGGATGATCCCGGTGGAGAAACCTATAAAGGAGTTGCTAGAAAAATTTTCAGCAAATGGGATGGCTGGAAAATTGTTGATTCACTTAAAACGCAATCAGGATTTCCTTCTAGCCTGGATAAGAATGCTGATCTTCAGAATCAGATTCATGATTTCTATAAAGTTAATTTCTGGGATCGCGTTAGCGGCGATGATATTACTGATCAGGCTGTAGCGTTTTCCATTTTTGATTTTGCAGTAAATGCCGGCGTCACCACCAGCGCAGTACTGGCACAACACGTTGTAGATGCCAATCCCGATGGAGCGATTGGTACAAACACGATAAAAGCTATCAATGCTATTGAACCTGAATTTTTTCTGGCTTCGTTTACCATAGCTAAAATAGTTCGATACGTTGGTATAGTGAACAAGCGACCTGCAAGTCGTAAATATTTTTTTGGTTGGATTTCACGCGCTGTAAATAATTAACACATGGGCTTTATACAAAATTTATTCTCTGGCGGAGCCAGTCAGGTTATCGATTCTGTAGGTAACGTATTGGATAAGGTTGTCACTACAAAATCAGAAAAACTTCAACTCGAACTGGAGATGAAGAAAGCAGATCATCAGTTTGAGATTGATGTAAAGAACCTGGACCTTGAAGATAAGAAAGCTATACTCGGCGATATTGATAGCGCGCGTAAGCGCGATAGTGAAGTGCAAGCCAGCGCAAACGCATCGACGTTAGCCAAGAACGTTTCTCCTGTACTTGCTTTGGGAGGAGCATTTCTAACATTTTCACTTTTTGCTTTGCTAATGTTCGGCACCTGGAATCCGGAAGATCAGAATAAGAAAGAAATTGTGCTTTATGTTTTAGGAGTTTTAAGTGGCATTCTCACACAGATTTTCAGTTACTACTTTGGTTCATCACTCGGTAGTAAAGCAAAGACTGATATTATTCAAAATATGCATCAGAGTACAGGTAAATAAACTACATATATTCAAGGAGAGGGCCGAAAATCCTAAGAAGAGTAGGCGCAATTGATAAAACTATGCTTACCCAGAATATTGCATTGATTGATCAATCGAAAAAACTGCATGCCGCTGAATTATCGAAGGTAGCTGCCGCTTTGCAGAAGCAAGCAACACGTGACCTTGGCCCTGTCTGGGGCGTGAGGGCGACTGTTGATTTATTCCCTGATATTAAAAACATACCGGTTGGCTATTGGCCGCTCATCATCACCAAAAATATCGATGATCCTTCAGCAGCAGGCTATCATACCGATAAGCATCATCAACCCTATGCTCTTGTACAGCTTGATAATTCATGGCCGTTAACGTGTAGTCACGAAATGTGTGAAATGCTTGTCGATCCCTTCGGCAATCGCATGATGGCAGGTGACAGCATTAAGAAAGGTCAAGGACGTGTAAAGTATCTCGTAGAAGTATGTGATCCAAGTGAAGATGCATCCTACGGCTATACTGTGAATGGTGTTTTGTTAAGTGATTTCTATACACCACAATATTTCGATCCAGTGCATTCACCAGCCACACGATATAGTTTTACAGGCGCCATCACTAAACCACGCGAGATTAAAAAAGGAGGTTATTTGTCGTGGTACGATCCTCAAACAAAAAAATGGTATCAGGCAAATCATTTTAACAAGACTGTTCAGATACAAGTATTGACAGGCATGCAAGATCACGGCTCGTCACTACGCAGCCAGGTAGACCGCCTGACAAAAGATCCGGGAAAAGCAAAAGCCGTGCTGAGTGCACAGAAAAAGATCGCTTCAAAGGTCAATGAAGGTGTAAAGAGTTCACTTGCAGAAGCTTCACACTGGACAGAAGAAATAGCAAGACATTTAAAGAAATAAAATCTATAACCAGTATATTAAAAAAAATTATTCCACATTGAACTAATTACCAATAAGTAATAATTTACGATTTCGGATTGACGAAGTACGATTACTATTAACCTAATGACTAATTACTATTCACAATTAACAATTAACAATTAACGGATAACTACAACCATGGCATTCCCCATCATTGATTTCCATCTTCACTCAACATTGAAACCTTACGGACAGAGTTTCTACAGTAATGAAAATACAAAAGATGCTTCAAGTGAAGCTTGTATCTGGCATAGCGATCCGCCTACTGTGGGAGATGAGGCATTTGAAAATATTCTTGGTTTTCCTCCCTACACCCAATCTGATTTTGGTACTATCCTGAAGGGCGGCGTTAACGTAGCCGTTGTTTCACTTTACCCTATTGAGAAAGGTTTTGTTTTACCAACGCTTCTGCCTGAATTTTCCAGGTATACTGTTAATTGGATTTCTATGTTTGGCCGCAATAGAGTTGACGATATCAAAGGTAAAGACTTTAGCTACTTTCGAGATCTTATTCAAGAATATGAATTTTTGAAGTCGCTGAACAAAATTGTTCCTGCCAACGGAAAGAGCAAATATAACATTGTAAAAAACGGTGCAGATCTTGTCAACGCTCTGCCAAATGAATCCTTAAATATTATAGTTTCCATTGAAGGTGCGCATGTATTCTGTGATGGTCATGATGTAACCAATAGCGCTGGCTGGAGCAATGTAGAAGCTAACGTTAAAGCTGTTAAAAGCTGGGAGTTTCCGCCATTCTTTATAACACTTAATCATCATTTTTATAACGGCCTGGCTTCACATGCACAGAGTCTTTTTGTAAGAGTTTTAGGACGCGATTTATTTAACCAGGCAGAAGGAATGGAGAAGCCAATCACTGCTGATGGAAAATACATATCGCCCATGGGTGAAAAAGTAATTGACCTGCTTTATCAAACTAATAATGGAAAGAGAATCCTGGTTGACATTAAGCACATGGCCAGAGCAACAAGACAGGAATTTTATGCCTATCGCCGAACGAAGCAATACGATAATATTCCTATTATCTGTAGTCATGGTGCAGTTGATAGTTTCTATAATCATCCCATTAATCTTAACAAAGATGATCTCACGGAAATTTATAAATCCAATGGCATATTCGGAATAGAGCTTGACCAGCGTGTACTTGGATATAACGACGGTGAAAAAGGAAAACGATTTACCAATTGGGTTAAAAATATTTTCAAAAGTGACAAGACGACTGACATAATATGGTCCGAATACTTTTGGAAGAACATACAAGTTGTAGCAGAACATTGCTATTCCCTTAATCCAAATGATAACCCCTGGAAGATGATTTGTCTCGGCAGTGATCTTGACGGTATTATTAATCCACTCAACAAATTCAGAACAGCCGCTGATTTTCAGAACCTGGCTAATGCACTGTTAAAAGATTTGCAGACATATTGGAATTCAGGCAAGAGTGTAATTCCTGCTAACCATTTAGGTATGGACGCTCATGATGTGGTTTATCAGTTAATGTATGCTAATGCTTTGAATTTCATTAAAGCGAATTACTAAAGACGTATAGTGCAAAGCGTACAAATAATATTTAATCAAAAAATAAGATGACAACCTTTGGAACATTTTCAGGAAACCCCAAAACAGAATGGTTAACTGATGATAGAGACGATGATCGAAATATGAAATTGCTTGAGGACTTTACTTTTAGCGACACTAAAGGTAAAGTGTGGCTCGCTCCTAAGAATAGCATTATCAACGGGGCGAGTATTCCAAGACCTTTATGGTCCTCGGTAGGCAGTCCTTATACTGATGATTACAGAAGAGCGTCCATAGTTCACGATGTGGCGTGCGATGATAAAAATGTTCCCAGAAAAGATGCTGATGTTATGTTTTATTATGCTTGTTTGGCGGGGGGATGTTCCAAAGCAAAGGCTAATATACTTTATGCGGGTGTCAGAATAGGAGCATGGTCGAGTCGCTTTGTTGCTTCGGAGGCTTTAAAGAAAAATAATTTACTTTTTAGAATACCAACGAAAACTAATTCGGATGTGCAATTTTTGAAAAGCAAATTCGAAGAGATTGCATTAGAGTTACAAGTCTTTGATGATAACTCCACAATTGAGGAGTTAGATAAAGTGATTGAAAAACACATTAAATTTTGATTGATTACAATAATTGAAAAATAAAATTTAATGAAGATCCAGCCAACAAAATAAAAATTAATGGAAATCAAAGATGCCAGTCTTATTTATTTCCAGTCGACTTGCTATTTAATATTCTATTTGTATATTTGTCTATAGTTTAAGTAGACTTTCAATCCACCAATTGATCTTCAGCGGAATTACCTGACTTTCATGGGAAGCCAGACTTCCGTTTTACGGCTAAAAGAGAAGTATCAAAATGGAAACTCCAGTTATAAAGCTTTC
>DATCRE010000635.1:0-9072 GCA_036569145.1 Cyclobacteriaceae bacterium | reverse complement strand
ATTGAATCCCAGATGGATATCTCCTTTAAAGAAGTTCCCATCTGTTTCGGTGATGAAAGTACGTTCAACCATACCCCTGGTGTTTGTCATGATAATTTGAAAAACGTGTCCTCCGGTTTCTATATCAATAGCCAGACCGAGTGAATTTCTATAAGGAGAAGTTGCATCTGGATTTAATCGATAATAATATTCTGCATTCATCGAAATGCTTCGTGTTAGTCTTATTCTTCCTCCGGCACCAAGTGCCACCTGATCATTATCTCCAGTGTTTTTAGCTACCCAGTTTTTATGAACCACAGTAGGCATGAGTTGTAATGAAAGCTTGGACGTAAATTTTCTGGCAATCAAAATCTGACCCGTATAGGCTAACCGATCAGTAGTTTGAAATCCAACGGGTTCATCTTTATCTCTGGGTGATGTTTTATATGCGCCACTTCCAAAAGCTGTGATGGTTACCGGAGCGCCATTTTTGCTTTGGCGCATTACTCTATATTTTAAATAACTGTCAACAGTTTTATCTACAGAGTTTCGGCCAATACCAAAACCCAGATTATCCGTTATTCCATATTCCAATCCTAACCTGACGAAGGCATCATCGAGTCCATACATTTCATATAAGCCGCCGTTAATTCTTCCGAAGCGATGCGAGAAAATAAATTCCAGGTTGCTCTTACCGATTGTTTCTACTGTATGACCGTTAACTAACCGGGTGCCTTTGAATGTTTGTGTGATGTAAGCTGGCTTCGATGGATTATTTTTTTCCAGCTCTGCGAGCAAGTCTTCTTGTGCAAAAGCATTCGCGCTATACAAAAAAATTATCGAGACCGCTGCTATTGTTCGCGTAATAATGGATTGCATAATTTGTTATTGCTGTTTAAATGTGAAATTGATTGTCACCTCCACCTGTTCTGCTATGTTCTGCCACAAAAGCTGTGGGATTTGAATTTTATAATCTTGAAGTTTTACAATAAAAGTAGATTTCATTACCAGCTTGTTCTCAAGCTTCTCTGTTGTTCCAGGAATTTCAACATCTTTCGTTACGCCATGCATGGTTAATTTGCCTTTGGCAACAACATGTTGTTCTTTGTCAACAGCAGGGTCATAGCCCGTTAACTTACCTTGAAAAGTTGAATTAGGATAAAGCTCAGTCTCCAGATACTTATCGTTGAAATGTTCTTGCATTAACGATTTGGCAAAATGAAATTCATTCACTGGCACACTAAAGGCGATATTTGTGTTGGCTGGATAAAATAATGCCGATGCTTTAGTATTATCAGCTTTGATATCTTCAATGGTAGCATGCGAAAGAAAAGTAATCAATCCTTTTTCAGATACCAGTTTTTGTGCGCGAACGTTGCTTAACGTTACTGTTAATAGCAGGACAAAATAAATTTTCTTATTAAGCATATTGGTAGATTTAAAATTTTACGGCAATACAATTCCACACCCCTGTTGTTATGAAGGAGTTTCTTTACTCTTTTATTAAAATTTTACTTAGTTCTGTTTCGCTCCGTCGTCTACCCAGCAGGCAATCTTATCAATTTGTTCTTGCGTGATAGATCTTCCGTCAGGAGGCATTGCTCTACTTACTACACGAGATTTAATAGCATTCGCATTATTTTTTAGTGTACTAAAAGAAGACAGATTCGGACTTTGCGATCCGCTAACGTGACAGCCTGATATAGCACAGTTAGTATCAATAATGGATTTAACTTCGTTACTCCAGCTTATACCCGTTTCGCCTCTGTTAATTGTCGCACTTATTGAAATTGAACAACCTTGAGCATCTTTAACAGTGACGTTATATAAACCATGCTTTAATCCTGAAAAAACAGTATCGGTACCAAAGCTTCCATTTCCTATTTTATATTGAAATGGTTTAGATGATCCCGTTGCACTTACAGTTATACTCCCGTTATCAGTTAAGCATTCATTGTCTTGCTCTGTAGTTACTGTTGCTTTTAAATCGCTTGATATAATAGATAGAGAAACCGTTGTATCCCGCACACAGTCATTAGCATCTTTAATTTCTACTATAAAAGAACCACCATTCAATTGATTGAACATACCTGACGATTGATATGTGCCTCCATTAATTCTAAATTGGTATGGTGCTTTGCCACCACTACCTGAAACTGAAATTGTTCCATCATTGGTATCACAACTTTGAGGATCGCTCTTTGTTTCTAAATGAATGCCCGGTTTGTTAATCTCACAATCTACTGCATCAATTTCTACATGGTTAGTGCAGTTTATTAAACTGACCAGTAATAGAAAAATAAAATTAGTATGTCGTGCCCCTCTGATCATAAACAGTTTCATTAGTTGAGTTTATATTTTAAAGTAAAAAATGCCCCCATGCTCACCAACTTAATCTTAACAGCACCAACTCCGGCAATGGGGGCTTTAAAAAACGGTTCGGCCTGAAGCCATAATCTCTTGCTCACCTGGCGCTCTGCACCTATAGAAAGGTTGAGCATACTAAACCATTCATTATTTTTTCTTGAGTATTCTCTTGACCAATGGCTTTCTGTATTGTTAGCCGTAATAGTAACATAGTCATATTTCTCATTTAACATGACATAGGAAGAGAAACCTGCAGTAACAAAGAAATTTATTCCGTAGCTCGGTGTCAGGTAGTATTTTACATTTATAGGTATATCGAGTATTCTGCAATCGCCTTTAACTGAATTAACTTTTGCATAATGTGCATCATATAGTTTCTTAGACCATATAGATCCTGCTTCAACGGCTATGTGTTTATTGAATGCATATTCTACCAGCAAGCCCAGGTTAATTCCAGGATCACCTGGACTGTAATAACCAACGGAAGTAAAGTCAGGTGATATCGGTAGCTTGATAAACAGATTCCGTGTTTTAGTTAATTCAGTCTTCACAGCACTGCTGTCTTTAGATACACTATCAATGGGTTGTGCAGGCTTTCTCTCTTTAATTTTAGTTGAGTCGTTGGTCTGCGTGCTATCACTGCGGTTATAAATAATCGGATTTGAATGCGCTGCGTTTACTTTCAATTTATTACCATTCAGAGAGCCAGCTTCTGTTTCTTTATTTAAATGAGAACTCCGCGTGTTGTCCTCTTTATAGAAAACCATTTTGGATTGTATAGTGTCTACACTTCGCTTGTCCGAATTCAAAGCGAGTGCTTCTTTGCTTTTATTTGCAGTATAAATCCTTGCACTATCATAATTAACTGTTGTTGATTCCGTATGTGTAACATGAGTGCTCTCCATGTTACCCGCTACGTCTGATGAGCTGACATTTTTGTTTTTATTTGAATCAGAATCGCCTGGTTTTCTATCTTCGCTATTCAGCACATCAGCATACAAAACAAGTGCGTTCTTTTTGTCAGCATTTAAAGAATCAGACTCCTTATTTACATTCAAAGGAGAAATCTCCACAGCATTATCCTTATGATGCGTCATTTCAGAATGAGTAACAGCAGCGTACTTCCTATCAGTATTCAAAGCATTACCCTTCTTATCTTTATTTAAATCGTGATAATTACCAGGATAACTCTTATCTGTGCTATTGAAAACTTCAACATCAGTCGTTTCCTGATTTGATGACTCTACTGAATTGTGATTGCTATTTCTTTGAAGATCTTTATTTGTCTTGCTGCTGATATTTGTTTTATTACTGATTCCCATCTGCGATGTTGATCTTTCCAGATTAGGCGCCGCGTTATTATCTCTTTGCAATACCCGATTCACATCTTTTTTACTTTCCTTCCTATCCAAAGGATTCAGCACTTGTGATGATGTTAGATCAGCGGTGTTGCCCTTCGATTCTATACTATTCGCTTCGTGATTATTTTCTACTTCAGATTTTTTGTTCTGGGCAAGTGAGTCAACATTTTTATTTGTAAGCTCACTAACCGTTTCGTTATTATTCGTAAGAGGTATTTCTTTTGCTGAGGAAGTATTAATGCCTGGTGTTGATTTGGTTGCATACTGTTCCCTCCATGTAGCGCGTACAGTAAAAAGAATAATCAAAATAGCAATGGAATATAAAGAGATGTTTCTATAGAGAAATCCTTTATCTTCCAGCTTATCCAGGCGCGCTGATAATTGTTCCCAATCTTTTATATCAAACTCAGGTTTAACCTGGTCTGCAGCTTCCTGGAACAATTTGTCGAGTTCGTTATCGTTAAAATCAGGCATAGCGCTTTACATTAATTTTTTTTAAAACTGCCTTCAGATTTTCCCTAGCCTTGAAAAGATTAGACTTTGATGCGCCAACTGAAATATCAAGTTGCTCGGCTACTTCTTCATGTGTGTATCCGTCAATAACATATAAATTAAATACTGCCCTGTATGCTGGCGGAAGCTGTTGAATCATTTTAATTAACTCTTCATACGAAATATCTCCGATGACATCAACCTGTTGGGAAGGAATCCATGCAAGGGTTTCATTTATCTCTTTATGATTATAATGTTTACTATGTTTTCGATAGTGATCAATAGCTGTGTTGATCATTACTTTTCTCAACCACGGCTTAAAGGGAACTTGTTCATCGCGCGACACTAGTCTGGTAAAAACTTTCATAAATCCGTCATTCACTATTTCCTTTGCTTCCTCTCTTGTCAAAGCATATCGGATACAAATACTCATAGCATACCCGTAGAAGCTCTTATAAAGAATCTTCTGTGCTTCTCTGTTACCCCGAAGGCAACTTTGAATGAGTTCTACTAATTGTAAAGGTTCCTCCAATGTTTTAAACAAATTTTCGCCAAGACGGGACAAGTTGAAAAAGGGTTGCCTTCCGTTTTTATTTTTTTAAAAGTTTTTTAAATAATTCACGCAGAACTAAACATTCAATAAAAAAGTGCCTAGAAGCTGCATTAAATGATTCTTACTAATCATTAAACTATTAAGTAAGAACAAGTCAACTCTGTTATTGAAGTTTATTTCGAGCAAAAAAGCTGTCCACTTTTTTGTCTATTAATTAAATAATATGATTAGTCATGTTAAAAATGAATATTTGAAAATATCAGCATGCCAAAGTTTCAAAAAATATATTGAGGATAACAAGATTGAAATAAAGCATAGACGTGGTCTATCGTGAATAGAATTATTCAATTGGTTCCATAACTATAGCTAATCTACATTGCGTCAAAATAAAATTAACCCATTAAAAAAATGCAACGCATATTTCTTATTTCAGCAATCTTAATTTTTTATTCTCAATTAAGTCCGGCACAAAAAAAGTTAACTACTAACAACGGTGCACCGGTTGGAGATAATCAAAATTCGATAACAGTAGGAAACGAAGGTCCTGTTTTGTTGCAAGACATTAACCTGGTAGAGAAGTTAGCTTCATTCGATAGAGAAAGAATTCCTGAGAGAGTAGTACATGCCCGTGGCGCCGGAGCCCATGGAGAATTTATTTGCGCTGCAGATTTTTCAGCTTATACTAAAGCTAAAATATTTAGCGAAGCTGGTAAGAAAACACCTGTCTTTGTTCGTTTTTCTACAGTGGTTCATGGCAATGGTTCTCCTGAATCATTAAGAGATCCGAGAGGATTTGCTACAAAATTTTATACAGAGGAAGGAAACTATGACATCGTTGGAAATAACCTGCCTGTATTTTTTATACGTGATGCTATAAAGTTTCCTGATATGGTTCATTCATTAAAGCCATCTCCGATAACGAACAAGCAAGATCCAAATCGTTTCTTTGATTTTTTCTCACACGTTCCTGAGTCTACTCACATGATCACAAGATTATATTCTGACTACGGAATTCCAGCTTCATACAGAGAGATGAATGGCTCAAGTGTTCATGCTTTCAAATGGATTAACAACAAGGGCAATGTCATTTATGTAAAGTACACATGGAAAACAAAACAAGGAGAGAAAAACCTGACAATAGAAGAAGCCGCAAAAATACAAGCTGCCGATTTTCAACATTCTACTGTGGACTTATATGAGAATATACAAAAAGGAAATTTTCCAAAGTGGGATTTGTATGTGCAGATGTTAAATGCATCTGACTTTGATAAGCTTGATTATAATCCATTAGACGCTACTAAAACCTGGAATGAAAAGGATGCAAAATCTATTTTAGTAGGAACAATGACGTTGAATAAAGTGCCAGATAACTTCTTTGAGTACACAGAACAATCAGCATTTTCACCTGCATCCTTAGTTCCTGGAATTGAACCATCCGAAGATAAATTATTACAAGGAAGATTATTCTCTTACTTCGATACACAGCGGTACAGGATAGGCGCTAACTTTCAGCAATTACCTGTAAACGCCCCAATCGAAAAAGCCAATTCAAATAATCAGGATGGCGCGTTCAGTAAGCGAGGCACTACCAGCAATGTAAATTACCAACCTTCAAGAGTAGAGAACAAGCCTGAGGAAACTTCAAATAAATATTCAACGGCACGCTATGGAGATGTTTCCATTACACAAGCTAAAATAAGCAAACCAAATAATTATCAGCAGGCAGGTGAATTCTACAGAAGCCTGGATGAAACCATGAAAGCTAATTTAATTAAAAATCTCATTGCTGATTTAGGGCAAGTGAAGGATAAAGAAATATTAAAAATAATGACTGGTCGCTTCTATATGGCTGACAGAGACTTTGGAAAAAGAGTAGCAGCCGCGCTGAAACTTACTCGTGAAGAAGTTGAAAGTGCCATGATGAACGCAAGCGCTAACTAATACTCAAATCACTAAGTGGAACAACTTCGTTCCACTTATATTTTCTATATCAAGATGAAACGTTTTATATTTTTTATTGCCGTTCTTTTTTTAGGAGTCTCAGCTATGGCGCAGGTTAATGTATTCGATGCTGCAAGAACAAACGACCTAAAAACAATTACGAGCTTTATTGAATGTGGCAACAAGATTGATACATTAAATCAATCGGGACATTCTTTATTGATACTTGCTATCTATCATAACAACATTGAAGTAGCAAATTATCTTGTTGAGCATAAAGCTAATCTCGAAATTCAAGATCCGTCAGGAAATACTGCATTGATGGGTGCCTGTTTCAAAGGACACAAAGAACTTGCTGTCTTGTTACTTGAGAAAGGTGCAGACCCAAATCTGATCAATTACAATCACGCCAACGCACTTTTCTATGCAGCAACATTTGGCCATGCCGCTATTGTTGAAGAGCTCTTAAAATATAAAATCAACAAAACTCAAAAAGATCAGCTTGGTAAGACTGCATTGGACTACGCCATGATTCAAGGCAATGAACAGATTGTGAAGATGCTTACTGGGAGTTAATAGTGAATCGTGAATCGTTAATCATCATTAGCGCTTGGTCAGTAGGCTAATCGTAATCGCAGCTCAGTTCAAAGTTCCAAGTTACTCGCGCCAACAAATCTTGAACTTTGAACTTAGCGGTGTAGCAAATATTCACACTGTGAGAATACAATCTACGGCATTAGATAATATAATTGCCAACAGCATTACACTGCGACATTATAAACTGGCACATCATTTTCATAATATGAACAAGAAATATTCCTGGGATTATTATGAGCTTATCAAAATACAAAGCAAAGAGATCCTTTAAATCTACACCAGAGCCGCAAGGTGGCAAGGCAAAAAGCTCTCTCTTGCATTTCGTTGTTCAAAAGCATCGGGCATCTCATCTTCATTACGACTTCAGGCTCGAAATGGATAATGTTCTTAAAAGCTGGGCCGTACCAAAAGGGCCTTCTATGGATAGTAAAATTAAACGACTTGCTATGATGGTTGAAGATCATCCCATCGATTACGCAAACTTTGAAGGCATTATACCGGAAGGCAATTATGGAGCAGGAGCTGTCATGGTTTGGGACAACGGTGAATATGAAGTTGAATCTGACTCAAAGCTTTCTAAAAAAGAACAAAATGACATTCTGTTAAAAGAGCTTAAAGCAGGAAAACTAAAATTCATATTACATGGCAAAAAATTAAAAGGACTCTTCGCTCTGGTTAAAGCTAAAAATAAAGAAGACAATAGCTGGTTCTTCATGAAGTTAAAAGACAAGTATGAGAGCAATACTGATATCGCTTTACAGGATCAGTCTGTGTTATCTAAAAAAACCATGGAGGAAATAAGCGGCAATAACAGTATTAACCAAAGCGCGAAAAAAAAATCACTACCAAAAAGCAAAACTATTACCAGTGAACAAAAGAAACGATCCGTTAAAAAAATATCAAAGACAGATTCGACATTACATGAGCTTACAAAAGATTCTCCCAATACTAAATTCCCCTCTTTTATATTTCCCATGCTAACAACTTTAGTTGATAAACCATTTGATCACGAAGGTTGGGAATATGAACTCAAATGGGATGGCTACAGAACGCTTGCATTCATTAATAATGACCATGTCGATTTAAAATCGCGGAATGATATATCGTTTAATGAAAAGTTTTATTCCATACGAAAACTTTTAAGCGAGTGGAATATAAAAGCAGTAGTTGATGGAGAAATTGTTGTGTTAAACAATGAAGGAGTACCAAGTTTCGGAAAATTACAAAACTGGAAAAGTGAAGCTGACGGAAAATTAATCTATTATATTTTTGATGTGTTATGGTTCGAAGGAAAAGATCTTACCCATCTGCCCTTCACAACCAGAAGAAAGATTCTCGAAAATATTATTCCTGCTCAAGACGATATAAAGATCAGTGAATCTTTTAAAACGAAAGGAACTGAATTTTATTCCACAGCTAAAAGTTTAGGCATGGAAGGAATAATAGCAAAAAAAAGCAACAGTCTTTACCATCCGGGAGAAAGAACATCGGAATGGTTGAAAATAAAAATCAACAAGCGACAAGAAGTAGTTATTGGAGGATACACTCAAAATCAGGGATCTTCCAAATCATTCAGCGCTCTTTTAGTAGGAGTCTATCGCAATGGCAAGCTTCATTATATCGGCAAGATTGGAACTGGCTTTACTGATAAAATGCAAAAGGAAATATTAAGTCAACTAAAAAAGAAAGTTTCTATAAACAACCCATTTATTAACGAGCCTGATGTTAATAAGCCATCGAGATTTAATTTCAATCCAAAAGCATCTGTCACCTGGCTTAGAC